>JBLMWN010000061.1:0-3374 GCA_050257255.1 Betaproteobacteria bacterium
GGATTGAGCTCGGACAGAAGTTAACCACTCCTTTCTGAACTTGTTATGGTTTCCACTCTTCTAAACACATCATGTTCCAACCCGTAATTGATATCCTTTTCCTCAGTAAGGACCGCTGTGCGGAATATGGTTCGCGCTGGAGTTCCGGAGAAAACCGCGATGATTATATCAGGTCACAAGACGCGCTCGGTTTTCGACCGCTACAATATTGTGAATGAACAAGACTTGAAAGATGCGTCTGATAAGGTGATGGAACTTCACAATAGAGAAAAAGAAAAAAATCATAAAGACAGACACAATTTCGGACACAGTAGCAGTTAGAGACGATACAATGAGGGACGGCGAGGACTCGCAAGTGGTTGATTTTGATGGTGCCGCTGACCGGAATCGAACCGGTACGGAAGTTGCCCTCCGAGAGATTTTAAGTCTCTTGCGTCTGCCAATTCCGCCACAGCGGCAATTCGGAGATGTGATTCGTAGTGAATATTATAGAATCGAGTGGATTTGTCAAGAAAAATGTCGTACCGAAGAATATCCGTGAAAGGATAGATGAGCAGGTGTAACAAGGGCGGCGAAGCCGCCCCTGTCATACGTCGTCAGTCATTCCATGGAAATTGCCGTGACCGGGCAACTGTCGACAGCCTGCTGGCAGTCGCAGGTGTCGCAGGCATTGGGATTTGTGACCCAGGCCTTATCGTCCCTGAGCTCAAAAACCTTGGGGCAGAGTTCGGAGCAGAGACCGCAACCAATACAGAGATCCATATCAACTCTTGGAGTGGCCATACACACGTTACCGTCCTTTCTTGAGGGTGATTTCAATTCGACAGGATCTATCCCCGTTCATATCCTGCGCTTTTTTGCACAATAATTCTCGTTCCAATAGTACCCGCATTTCCCCCTGATTTCAAGGTCAGTTATATAGAGATTCGCAGTCAATTACTATGATATTCCTCATACGTGATGAAGATGTCCGTCCCACCTGAAAAATATCTTTACAAATTCAGTACATTGACATATAATAAACCCAAAAATGAGCATAAAAAGGGTGCTTTTTTTCAAGCCCGGGGCCATCGGTGACCTGCTGCATACGCTCCCGGCTTTGAAGGCGTTAAAACGGAAATATCCCGTTGCACATATCACTGTTGTAGTCTCTCCTGAATTGGAGTCGCTCGTTCAGGGATCACCTATCGCAGACCGCGTCCTGGTATTTGATAAATCCAAACTCAAAAAAAGGTTTTGGGACTTTATCGGGTTCGGACTGCGGCTGCGGGACGAGCACTACGATCTCTTTGTCGACCTGCAGCCCTCAGCACGCTCCTTTGTGCTGCGGAAGCTCTGTGGCGCAGGACAAACGCTCGTTTACCGCAAACAGAAGAAGGTCGGCGCCGGGAAGCGTCGGATTCATGCCGTCGAAAACTTCATGGAGACGCTCAATCCACTCGGCATCAATGATCCTGTTGACGGCATCGAGTTGCCCTTGCTGGAGGAAGCACGACGTTCTGTAGACCGTTTTTTGTCTCAACGAGGTGTTGCTGGAAACAGGCCGCTGATCGCGCTGAATTGCAGCGTCGGTCCGGCCCGGCCGGCGCGAAACTGGTTTCCCGAGCGGTTTGCCGCCCTCGCAGACCGGCTGATTCGGGACTTGGGCGCAGAGGTAGTCTTCATCGGAGGAAAAGAAGACCGTGATGTCGTCCGAAGCGTCATGGGAGCGATGAATGCGAAGGCCTTCTCCGCAGCCGGTGAATTGTCGATTGTCGAATCCGCGGCGCTTCTCGCGCGGTGCAAATGCCTCGTGACTTCCGACACGGGGCCGTTGCATCTTGCGACCGCCGTACAAACGCCCGTTGTCGGCCTATTCGGTTCTACCGACCCGCGTCGAACGGGTCCCGTCGGTAAAGGGCACCAGGTTTTGATAAAAGACTTGCCCTGCGTGCCTTGCGAGGAAAAGCACTGCCCCCTCGGCACTCGCGCATGCATGGATGCCATAGCCGTGGACGAGGTGTTCGAAGCGGTGCGAAAGGCTACTGCATGCGACAAATAATAACGGCGATCATAGTATGCGCAGCGGCGTTCTCTATAACCCGCCCGGCATGGACCGATCCTCCGCTGCTGATGAACGACAACAGTAAAACGGAGAACCATGCTTTCGCTCCGGGCGAGAAGCTGACCTACAACATCAGCTGGTCCAGCATCATTGATGCGGGCATTGCTGTTATGGAGGTTAAAACCGGACAGATGAACGGAGACAGGCCGACCTACGAGTTCGTCTCGACGACCCATTCTGTCGGCGTTGTGGAACTGTTCTATCCCGTTCGGGATCAAGTAAAAAGCATCGTGGATGCCGAGGAACTGTACAGCCTTACGTTCGACCTGCGTGAACATCGAGGCAAGAAGAAGCGTAGCCGGCATATGACCTTTGATCCGGCCAAGGGGACGGTTCGAGACGTGGTGAATGAAGACCCTCCCGAGACATTCCCCGTGCCGCCGCGGGTCCAGGACGCGCTCTCGTCGCTCTACTATGTGCGCACGCGGCCGGAGTTCACGGTCGGCAAAACCATCGCCGTGGATGTCCACGACAGCGGTAAAAACTGGGCAGTTGAGATTCACATACTCGGCAAGGAGAAAATCACTACGCCGGCCGGAGAGTTCAATACCATCAAGGTCAAAACCTACCCCAAATACGAGGGTGTGTTCACGCACAAGGGAGAGATCTATATCTGGTTCAGCGACGACGAACGGAAAATCCCCGTGCTGATGAAGAGCGTAATATCAATCGGGTCCATTGTGGCCACGCTTACCGAAATGCAAGGCGTTAAAAATTAACCATGATTAGCATGAAAGAGCGAAAGCGACTGAACACCTATATCAACCGGTTTCCGGCAACCCGCATACTGGTCGTCGGCGACATCGTCCTCGACCACTACATCTGGGGCAAAGTGTCCCGCATATCGCCGGAGGCGCCCGTCCCCGTGGTGAACGTCACCAGGGAAAACCTGCTCCTCGGCGGGGCAACAAATGTCGTGCAGAATATCCATGATCTCGGCGGCTCCGTCCGCGTCTGCGGCGTTATCGGCAGCGACACTGCAGGCAGTCAGGTCCGGCTGCTTCTGCGAGCCAAGGGGATTCCGACGGACGGTCTCATTGTGGACCGGGGCAGGCCGACGACCATTAAAACGCGCATCATCGCCCACAGCCAGCAGGTCGTCCGGTTCGACCGCGAGACCAAGGACCGGATAGGAAAAGACACTCATTACCGGATATTCGACTACGTCAAACAGCGCATCAGGGAAGGCCTTGACGGCATCGTGCTTTCGGACTACTGCAAAGGCGTAGTGACCACTGAACTGGTCCGGGACATCGTGCGGCTCGCCCGG
>JBLMWN010000062.1:0-5678 GCA_050257255.1 Betaproteobacteria bacterium
CCTCGTATCCGCCGACTCCTTCCTGTGGCGTAACTGAGGCCAACGCAATCGGGTGAGGTCCGTACGTTCCTACCCGAAGGACATCATTCGAAAAAGAAAAGGAATAATGAATGCACCGGTCAAAGGGTTGAAGTGCCGGAATCGGATCTCATAGGGATACTCATCGGTGCCCTGCAGCGTCTGGTAGAACTGCACCCATGCGCCGGTCGGCGATGCAATAGCGCCCGTCACCGTGTAATCAGGCGAAGTGCTGCGGCCGTCATCGTGATCGTGCCGAGATCGGTTGCACCGCTTGTTGGGGTCGCGCCCTTCGTTATAGGAAGCCCCTTGATGATGACCGTCTGATAGTTTAAGCCTCGAATCACCACATCCCAGGTACTCGTAACCAGCGTCGAGACAGGATAGAGGATAAATGAGCCGTCCGGCCGCGGTGCGGTCCAGCGCCTCACCACATGATAGGTATTCGTGCCGTCGGAAGCCAACCGCTCTGCCTTGATCACAAAGCGCGGCGTCGTTATTGAGCCGGCTGATGCGAGGGCAAGACACGCTGCACGCGCGAGGAACTACAGCTAATGAAAAATTATGATATTGACAAAATTAAGATTGGGTTACAGGAGCGGTATGCTCGTTTGCGACAAGCTGTCGTAGGGATGTGAAAAATTACCAGGTATTGTACGCGGTACCGTCTACCGCGAGCAGCGGACTTGCACTGTGTACGTCGAAAACGCCGCCTTCCTCGCTGCCCTCAGGCGCAACGGTGATCCAGTCATCTGCACCGGTAAAGGGGTCCTTGGGAATGTCGCGGAGATAGCTTTTCGTTTTCTCCTGCTCATTGATCAGGTCCTTGAGTGCGGAAGGATATTTGCCGTAATCGGCGTAGTATTGATCTATAGCGTCACGCATCTGGAACAGGTCTTCCTTGAGAACAGCCTCGCGCGCCCGGATTATGGATTGCTTGAGGCTCGGCTGGGCGATCGTAATGAGGATTCCCAGGATGGAAAGGACGATCATGAGTTCGATAAGTGTGAACCCCTTCGGATGCGGATTGCGGAATGCGGATTGCGGACGTACGCCCCTGAGCTCCGAAGTCCGAACGCAGAATCCTTTGTCGTTTGCTGTATTTTTATTATTCTGTCTTCTGAACATTTCGATGCATGACTCTCTGCCTCTTTTACGGCTTCTGTCGTCTCCCTCATTCACCATGTGCTGTATTTCGAGCCGTCGAGCGCTATCTTATCACTCTTCGAATAAACATCGAACACATTGCCGCCGCCCCATTGAGTGGAGTCCGGGGGATCGTTGTAGGAACGCAACCCCCAGTTGTTCGTATTGCCGGGCGAATCGAGCTCAGTCATGGGATCCCTCGGAATCCTGCGCAGATACTTCCGGGTCTTGCCTCCTAATGAGCCGGCCAGCGTCAACGGTTCCGTCAACTGTTCGATCGACTCGGGGTAATTGTCCTGGTCGGATTTGCAATAATCGGTCGACAATTTCTTCTCGATGCAGTCTTTCTTAAACGCGTCGATTGCCGTGCGCAGGATCCTGAGATTGCTCCTGAGCTCGATTTCCTTGGTCCGCTTCACGGTCATGCGCGTCAGCGGCATGGCTGCCGTGGCAAGGATGCCCATGATCGCGATCACAACGAGAAGCTCGATCAGCGTGATGCCCTGCTGTCGGAAATTCCGCAATCCAAAATTCGCATTGGTGCGGCCTAGGGCCGTGCACGACGTTCTCATTACTTGACGACCACCTTGGCGCCTCTGCTCTCGGTCCTGATCTGCTCGCGGTTGAAATTCGTGAGTTTCACGCTCTTCAGGGCCACGTCGCTCGTTCCACCCGACTTGCCCTGGAATGCCAGCGTGCAGAGGATTCCCGGTCCGGCCACGCCGCCCACATCGCCGATGCGGGTCATGTAAACATCCACGGTTCCCGCCTTCATATTGTTCGAGAACAGGAACGACGTCTGCTGGCCGTCCTTTCTCAGAAGTGTTCCCTCACTCGCGGCCCTGAATTCCAGAACCTTGGGGTCGTAGCTGAGTGTCATGATCGCCCCATAGAGGTCGTTGACGGCTCCCGCAGCGATCACAAATCGAGCTTCCTGGCCTATCTGGGCGGCGGCTTCAGCAGGCTTCATTTCCAGCACCGTGATTACTCCAGCCGTGGATGGTTGTCCGGCAGCGGTTGTTGAGGTCGGCATGGTGACCGGCGCCTGCATGGCTGCACCGGCTGCCGCCGCTGCTCCCTCTTCCCGCTTTGCCATGGAGTCCAGCATCGCAGACTTGTCGAAAGATTTTTCCGATACCTTCGAGCTCTTTCCAGTTGCCGTAACGAAGAGCGGTTTGGTATCGTAGTTTTCCTCTGTTCCCGACCAGAAGGCCTGCGTGTCCTTGTCAGGAAGCTCCATATTGCGGACGATGTTCGGCGTGATCGACATGAGGATATCCGTCTTGATCGTGCCGTCGTCCGCTGAAGAAAAGAGCTTGCCCAGGATCGGGATATCTCCGAGGATGGGGATCTTGTTCCGCGTCTTGCGTTCCTCATCTTTGATCAGGCCGCCGATAATCACTGTCTCACCGTCACGAAGATTTATCAATGTATCTGTATTCCGCGTCCCAAACCTGTATTGCTTCTGGCCGTTGCCGAAATCCAGCGCGTCGCCGAGCGTGCTGATCTCCAGCCCCATCTTGAGCGTGACCGTATTGTTGAGGTGCACCGTCGGCTCGATATTCAGCTTGATACCGACGTCCTTATACTCAAAGGTTGACGTGACGGCGACCGTCGCGGTCGACTGGATGGATGACGTTTGCACCGGAATTTTGTCGCCGATGTGAAATTTTGCCGGTTTGTTGTTCAGAACACGCACCCGCGGATTGGCCAGCGTCTGGGCATCCGAATCCTGCTTGATCAGGTTTACCACCAGGCTCGGGAGCGTGAGAAAAATATTATCATCGGATAGGTTTCTGAGCTGGGTGAGGGTGATCCCTGAACTGGGTGTGACGTTGGCGCTTTGCTGTATCGAAGCGCTGGCAGACAAGCCGGGGCCTCCGGCCGACACGAAGTTCCAGCCGTATTTCAGGGCATTGCTTCGTGAAATTTCGAGTATCTCAACGTCGAGAATGACCTCCGCTTCCTTGAGGTCGTTCGCCGCAATGATTTTCTCGACCAGTTTCATTTTCTCAGGGGTGTCCCTGACCGTGATGGAATTCTGCACATCGTTCACGTACACTTTTTTGACGTCGAGCATGGAGCGGATTAGGTTGATCATATCCTTGGCCTTCGCATTGTTGATGTAGAAGGTTTTGACCACGAGGTCCTGATACTGATCGGTCTTTGACTTGTTCTTGGGAATGACGATAATAGTGTCGGCGCTGATCTTTTTCATGAAGAGCTTGTTCGTCGAAAGGAGCAGATTCAGCGCATACTGGAACGACACGTCCTTGACGAAGATAGTCACCGGCTGGGCCCTCACCTCCTCATCGAAGAGGATGTTGATGCCGGCAAGTTTGGCGAGGAAGTCGAAGACATCCTTAATGTTCGTATTCTTGAAGTTGAGCGTAATGGGCTTGTCCGACGCCAGGGAAAGCGCATCTTCCGGCTCGGTCTCAATCCTCTTCTTCTTGAGCTTGTCCAGAGCCTCGTGATACTTGACGTTATCGGGATCCAATTCAGCGGCCTGCGTCAACTCGTTGGTTGCCTCGCCAAGCCTCCCCAGCTCCGCAAGGGTGAGCGACGCGCGGTAATGGTCCTCGGCCTGTTTCATATTCAGGACGGACTTGAGCGCGCTCTGAATCGCCGCGTTGGTGGGGTTCAGGTACAGAGCCTGCTGGAGCTCCGTGATGGCCTGGTCGAGCTTGCGCTCTTTCAGGAAGTTGCGGGCCCTTTTGTAGTGTTCGTTCGCAGCCGTTTCTTCAGCCCGGAGCAGCGCGGAGCGGTATTCGATATCGTGAGGATCACGCTTATTGGCCTCCCGATATTCTTTTACCGCAAGGTCCCACTCGCCGCGCTGGGCAAACCGTTCACCCCTCTGGAACGCCTGGGAGCCTGCGCAGCTCAACAGCGCTGCCGATAGCGTAGCCGCCATGAGCTGCAGCACAATTTTTTTCATCATCCGCCTCCTCGCCTCACTAATTCAAAACAGGCCATATCGGAATCGCAAACCCTGTTTTTTATATGGGATCCGGAACAAAAGCGGCTATGCAAATGAACGCATTCTTTCATCTCATTCTTTAATCTCGTCGATGTGTCGCAGTCGTCTTCCCGGCTCCGGCAGACCTATTCCCGTCTGCGTTACAATGTTACGGCATCTTCTGCTGCGGCTGCTGCGCTGGTTGCTGCATCGGCTGTTGCATCTGCCGTTGCATCTGTGGTTGCATCGGCTGTTGCGGTCGTTGCAGAAACTGTTGTGGCGGTTGTTGCTGCTGAGATTCGCTGCCCGACAGCTCAACGCGCGCCTCAACGTGCGTCACCGTATCGACCAGGACCACGTAGTCCTTGCTCGCTTCTTTGACCTGGTAGTTCTTGAGCAGCCTGCCCCCGATCTTGACGATGAAGAGCTCACCATCCTTGGACAAAAAGAGCGTATTCTCTTTCTCGGTCAGATATCCGAGAAACCGGAACCTCGAGAGGTCCGCCCGCGAGAGATCCGCGGCGATCTCCTCGGGTGTTTTTTGCGGCACGGGAGGCGGAGACGGCGCGACAACTACCGGAGGAGCCTTTTTCAGAATCGGCTTCGGCGCCGGGTTTTCCATCCTGAAGATGTCACGAGAAACGCCGGGGAACTTCTCTTCCCGTTTTGCGAGAAAGATATTCAGGGGATCGGCTCCGGAAGCAGTTGATGCCAGACCCTGTCGCACCGCGGAACGGGCAACAGTACCGCGCGGGAAGGCAAGCGGCGCTGTCCTCGGTTTTTCGGCGGTCACAATGCGATAAACGAGAAGCAGCGCAAGGATCGCAAGCACCGCGACCAGTACCTTTTTCTCTTGTCCCCGGCTGAGGTTCATCATGGCTCGCTCACTGCCCCTTGATATACGTCAGGAGCTTCATTTCCATCTTTATCTTGCCCTGGTCCGAATCCATTTTCAGTTCCTGTATCCCGACCAGCCGATCTGAGGTCTCCACTTCGTAGATAAACTTCTTAATATCGGCATACCGCCCTTCGGCCGGAAAGGAGAACGCCAGAAGGGCAAGTTCGCCGCTCGCCCGTCTGGGAATGTCGTACTTGACCGATGCAACCGACAGGTTCAGCCGCCGCGCCGCCTGCACAAGGTCCTTGACCAAAAGCGGCATGTCCTTCTGGGCCGGGATTCCGGCCATGACCCCGGAGAATGCAGGTTTTTGTTTCTTGAACAGGACGGCTTCGGCGTGTCGCTTTCTGAACTCACCGTATTTGGCCTCGCACACAGTGAGCTTCCCGGCGGACGTCGCGACAAAGCCGCCATAGAGAACAAGGTCGAGAATGAGAATCCCGGTAAAGATCAGCGCGGCTGTGCGGAGCCTCTTATCGTGTTCCTTGAACGATGTCGTTACTTTTATGTTCATGATAGACAGCGACCACATTGAACGAAATGATCCCCTTATCCAGAGATTGATGTTTCAAAAACGGGTCCGTGAACGAAGGCGATCTCTCGAAGCCCACCACAAGGTTACGGAGAGACTCGGGAGACTGCGCCATGCCGTCT
>JBLMWN010000063.1:0-16771 GCA_050257255.1 Betaproteobacteria bacterium
CGTCACCTGGATTTCGGCGGCCCAGGTTTTCCCGGGGCTGAGCGAGATCCGCCAGACAGGCATGACCATCGAGCTCTGATAGACCCGCTCGAATCCAGCCTCGGACTGGGACACTGTTTCCACCGGCGCGCGCCAGAGGACCACGGCCTGGTCGAATGACAGGGTAAGCTTGAGCTTGAGCCATTCATCGACAAAGCTCACCTGCTTCACGTTGTTCGTTTCGCCGAAGGACGCCAGGTTTCTTTTGTCCAGCGTATGCCCGGGGATGTCATAATACCGGTCATGGGCATTGCCCGCAAGGAGCGAGATATTGAACTCGCTGCCGAAAGACGTATTCAGCTCTTCCCCGCTCCGATTCTCGATCACGTATCTCACGGCAAATCCCGGCTCTGCCTTGCGCAGAGAAATCTCCTTGTTCAGGCGGATGTTAAGCCCCGCTACATTCCCGTCGCGCTCCAGGATGACCGTTGCAGGGTTCCCCGGTTTTCCCTGTTTGATCCGGTAGGCGCCGAGGACAAAATCCCCCGCCTCATAGTATTCGGACCGTATGAAGCTTGCCAGGTCCACACCCGATCCAAGGAAGTGGTCGATCAGCGAGCCGCGGGTATACCAGTCATAGATCAGGTGATACTGGAGACCCTCCTCCTTCATGGCCACCCGCTCATGTATTGTTTTTGCCCCGCCCGTCTGCGACCCGGCAGCCATGTCCTTGACCGCCTGGATGATCTTGTCGTGGTAGCCCTCGCGCCTTCGCGTAAGGGTATTCGTTAAATTGAACGAGCATGGCTTCCAGTCCAGCTCGGAGATTCTACCGCCCTCCGCCGGGTCGATAAAAACGTTCAATAACTCGGAGTTGAGCATGACCTCCGTGCTTCCATCCTTGTCAAAATCCCCTGTTTCGATCTCGAGCCAGGATGACTTGACATTTTTCCTTTGCTTTCCCTGCCCCTTCAGTACCTTGTCCGCGAGAAATTCCGCCTTGATCATCTGCCCGTAGACCCCGGAGCGCAGATGCGGCAGATAGAGCCCGCCGAAGACACCGTGCCAGTACGGGTCATTACACTGCGACTGATAGAGATGATCAAGCATCCGCGTTGCATCTGTCCCTTTTTTGAGGCCTCCCTCGTTGAGTGCATCCAGTGCATCGTGCACCTTCCGGCTCGTCATCAGCATGCGTTTGTGCATGTGGTTACTCTCGGGATATTTGGCCAGAAAGTTTCTCCAGAATCCGCCCTTGATGAATGGTCGAAGGTCGCCGAAGTCAGGTATGTTCTTCGCCTTCGCCAGTGCGTCGTCATACTCCTTCATGGCGCGCGTCGGGAGCGTCCATTCGCCCATTTCCATATACGAAGCCGTGGGGAGATAGATCCTGCCCCGCGAAGGTTCCTTGGTGAAGAACTCCGAAAACGTCGTCGTCTCGAGCCACGCGTCGTTCTGTTCTAAGAGCGTGAAGAAGCGTTCAAGCCAGCCTTCTTCATACACGGTACGAAAGGTTTCGGGCCAGACACCGAATTTTTCGCCGTCATCCGCCATGACCGCGAGCCGGTTCCGCTCTGTGGAGCGGAGGCCGGCGAGGAAATCGATTGTTTCCTCCGGCCTATGAAAAGGGATCAGGTACCGGAGCTTCTCGCTCCCGGGAAAGATGCGGAGAACGCCGTTCTGCTCTTCCGTGATGTAGTAACCGTCCAGTTCATCATCGTGGAGGCCGGCCATCTTGAAATGAAAATCGTCGACCACCACATGGTTGATGCCTGCTTCTGCAATACATTTCGGAAGGTGCGGTTCCCAGACCCGCTCAGCGAGCCACATGCCCTGTGCATCATAACCGATCCTTTTTCGAATGAATCCAGACAGCGTGAGAATCTGACCGACCTTATCTTCATCAGGCAGCACCGCGAGTATCGGCTCGTAAAATCCGCCGGAAAGAATTTCGGCCCTGCCGTCAGCGACGAGTTTCTTAAGCGTATCAAGGAACTCCGGATGTCGCTGCTCAAAGAAGTGGTACAGGGTTCCGGAATAATGCAGTGTGATCTTGATCGACCGATGCCGTTCCAGCACATTGATGAACGGGAGATAAGCCTTTTGGTACGCGTCCTCGGCCACAGATTCGAAATTGCCGACAGGCTGGTGGTTATGAATAGCGAAGATGAATTGTACTTTCGGCATCTCTCCGGAACCTGCATATCCTCTCTCATGTTGATGCAAATACAAAGGAAAATATTAGCCCCCTCGGAGAGAAAAGTCAACCAAAATCAAGAGAATAGGACACAGGAGGGCATGAAATGACGCTCCCTTCGGAGGACATCGCTGTTTCTGTGCGGAGGGGCGGGAACCAGGTGTCAGGATTTCCTTTTTCTGAGCAGACTGGCGACTGCATAAATCAAGATCAGCGGCAGCCAGATCCATATGACCTCAGCAGTCAGCACCTTAAGACCCGAGCGGCTGAAGAACTGGGAAATCCGCATCGGCGAAGCGTAAATCGGCCTCCAAGGCATGAAATATCGCGTGTTGTCGAAGGGGATGAAAAAGCCGACGCCCAAACCCTTGTCTGTCATGGCATCGAGGACGCCGTGGGAGGCGGTGATGACAAAAAAGCACGCGAGCATTCCCCGCCACTTTTTCGAGAACCGTCGTATGTCCGGGAATGCGAAGACGACGACTGACATGCCAAGCAGCAGGGCAAAGGGAAACGAGTGAAAAAATCCCCGGTGCCCGAACATGCTTCCGTATTTAATACCGAAATAGTACCCGATGATATCGACGTCGGGAATGACGGTGCAGACAGCGGACAGCATCCAGAACCGTGCAGGCATCTTTTCCGTTATAAACATCTTTCCAAGAGCGCCTGCTACGAATACGTGAGTGAACTCTGACGGCATACCGTATCGTTTCCCCGAATTATTCCCGGCGCTTCACGATTTTTCCGGCAAGATAAAAAAATAACACCGTATACGACCCGAGAATGAGCAGAAACACAGGAGCTGGTTCCCTCCCCGAAGCCAGCGCGCGGAGCAGGAGGCTCGCATGGGTCAGTGGATAGACCAGGACGAGGCTTTTGAACGGCTCCGGGAGCCGGTCAGGAGAAAAAAACGTTCCTGCCAGGAACGACATCGGAATGATGAAGAAGCTATTGAAATTCGCCATGTCCTCGTGCGTTTGGGCGATCATTGCCGCTGCTACGCCTGCTGCGCCGAAGCAAAATGCCGTGAGAACAAGCACGAAAAAGAACGATACCGACAACTGCAGGTGGCCGCCCGATACCATCCCGACGAGCAGGATCATGAGTGACGAAAACAGCCCCCGTACGAGGCCGGTGAGCGTCCTGCCGAGGGCGATGTCCCAGTGGCTCACCGGAGAGACGAGCACTTCTTCGAGGGTTTTCGTATAGAGCTTGCTGATATTAAGCGATGTCGAAACAGGGCTGAAGCTGTTATTCATGGCCGAAAGCGCAAGAATGCCGGGCAGCACGAAGTCGAGGTACCTGCCTCCGCTCACAATCATCCCCCGGCCCAATCCCCAACCGAACGTCACCAGATAGAGGACCGGCATGACCAGGCTCGACGCAAGGAACCGCCAGGGCTTCTTGCGGATGAGCAGCATCTCTTTCCAGAATACGGGGTAGAAATTCATATTGAAAACCTCGGTTACCGATGAACACGGTTATCGTAACGATGCCTGTCTTTTCGGTTTCGTCGTTCGGTTCAGGCCGTTGCCGTTGCCGCCCTATGATATGGGCATCGTCACCGTTTGACGTCGCATCCTTATCATGATCAGGCCTCGATCCGCTCCCCCGTCAGACTGATGAACACGTCCTCAAGCGTGACATCGCGGATCACAATATCGGTGCACAAATCACGACCAGCCTCGATCGCTGCTTCGCGAGATTGAAAAAACTGCCGGGGGACATCGTATCTCTCCAGACACTCGACGGCAATCTTGCCCACACTGTCCTTGAGGATGGCGGGTTTGTCCAACGCGATGATCTTTCCCGCACGCATGATGGCCACGCGGTCGCAAAGCGCGTCGGCTTCTTCGATATAGTGCGTCGTAAGCATGATGGTGATGCCGCTCCGTTTGAGCGATTCGATCAGGCCCCAGATCATCCGGCGCGCCTGCGGGTCCAGCCCGACCGTGGGTTCGTCCATGAACACGACCATGGGTCGGTGCATAAGCCCCCGGGCGATGAGAAGCCTTCTGCGCATGCCCCCCGAAAGATGTTCAACCGGCGCATCCCTCTTCTCCCACAGTCCTACAAAGCGGAGAAGTTCCTCGATCCGCGCTCCCCGGTCTTCCGGTTTCATCTTGTGGAGCCGACCGTGGTACTCCAGGTTCTCGATGCAGGTAAGGTCGATGTCGAGGTTCAGCATCTGCGGAACCACGCCGATTGAGCGTTTGACGCTGAGTGAGTCGATCATCACATCATGGCCCGCGACGGAAGCTTCACCGGACGAGGGGGGTAACAGCGTTGTCAGCATGCGGATCGTAGTGGTCTTGCCCGCGCCGTTCGGTCCGAGGAGGCCGAAGACCTCGCCTTTGCCGACGCTGATATTGATGGATTGCACGGCCCCAAGGGCTCCGAAATATTTGGTGAGGTTATGAGTTTCGATCATAAAGACGATATTCGATGCAGATGCACGATACAGGATAAAGAAGCAGGATGTCTCTCCGGGAACCGGTGAATCATCCTGCATCATGAATCAGACATCCTGTATCCTTCCTCAATCATCTATTTCGATCCCCAGCGCCTTGATTTTGCGGTGCAGGTTGCTCCGCTCCACGCCGATGGCGTCGGCGGTTTTGCTCACGTTGCCGCCAAATTCCCTCAGTTTCTGCGTGATGAACTCGCGCTCGAACTCATTGCGCGCGTCCCTGAGCGTTGACACGTGCGTACGGATCTGTACGGTCCCTCCGTTATCGTGCGATCTTTCCGCCCGGGCTCCGCCCACGGGCGGCGGTACATCCGAAACCGTAAGCGCAGGGCCCGGGACCATGATAATGAGCCGTTCAATAAAGTTCCGCAGCTCGCGTACGTTCCCCGGCCAGGGGTATCTGATAAAGAGAGAAAGGGCATCGTCGTTGATGATCTTGGGTTTCTGGCCATACTCGCTCGAAAACTCCTGCAGGAAATGACGCACCAGGCGCGGGATATCATCAACGCGTTCCCGAAGCGGCGGCACATCGAGGGGGATCACGTTCAGCCGGTAATAGAGGTCCTCACGGAAGGCCCCCTTCTTGATCTCATCGGCAAGGTTCTTGTTCGACGCGGCGATCACACGCACATCGGCCTTGAGTGTCCTGGTTCCTCCCACGCGCTGGAACTCCTGCCCTTCGAGCACGCGCAAGACCTTGGCCTGCGTGGCCAGGCTCATATCGGCGATCTCATCGAGGAAGATGGTGCCGTCATGGGCGAGTTCGAACTTGCCACGCTTCATGCCGGTCGCTCCGGTGAAAGAACCTTTCTCGTGGCCGAAAAGTTCGCTCTCGATGAGTTCCTGGGGGATGGCTGCGCAGTTTACTTCGACGAAGGGTCCCGATGCCCGCTTGCTCGCGCGGTGAATGGCGCGCGCGACAAGTTCCTTGCCTGTTCCGCTCTCCCCGTGGATGAGCACCCAGCCGTTTGTGGGCCCGGTAAGCGCAATCTGCTGCTTGAGCGTCTTCATCTTCTCACTCTCACCGATAATCTCGCACTTACGCTCGATGCTCTTTTTGAGCGATTCATTCTCCTCACGCAGACGGAATTCTTCCAGCCCGTGCTTCACCACGAGCGTCAGATGCGCCAGCTCGGGCGGTTTGACCATGAAATCATAGGCGCCCATCTTCGTGGTCTTCACTGCCGTTTCGATGGTGCCGTGTCCGGTGACCATGATCACCGGCATGTCCGGCCTGATCTCCCGGAACCGCCGGAGCGTCTCGACCCCGTCCATCTCGGGCATGGCAATGTCGAGGAGCACAAGCGACGGCTGAGCCTCGCCGAGCAGATCGATCCCTTGCTTGCCCGAGGCCGCGGTCACGACCTCGTATCCTTCGTCGCGCATCACGTCGGCAAGGCTCTTCCTGACGCTCTCTTCGTCATCGACTATGAGTATTGTTTCACCGGACATAACGTTTAACACAAATTCCAATTCGCAAAATAAACATTCAAAATAAATTCCGAATTCGAACTTTCAAACTTGTTTGATTTTTTTGCGGCTTGAATATTGGCGCTTATTTGTGATTTGGTGCTCGGTCCTTGGAATTTGACCTTCTTCTGAGTCCTGTCTTCAATTTCTCAATCACCGTGTCGATTTCCGCCTCCGTCGTCTCCCTTCCGAGGCTGAACCGTATCGCGCCTCGCGCATGAGCAGGGTCTGTACCCATGGCGGCAAGCACATGCGACGGCTCGACGAGATCGCCGTGGCAGGCAGCACCGGGAGATACCGCCACATCGGTCAGCGTTTCCATGACCTCGACGGACGTGAATCCTTCAAAGCTGATGTTCCAGGTATTCGGGAGCTTCTTCTCCGGATGGCCGTTCAGATGCACGCGCAATCCCTCGTGCTTCAAGCTCTCGAACAATCTTTTTCCCAGTTTCATCTGACGAGGTCCCGCGCTCTCAATGATATCCGACGCAACGATGCTCGCAGTCCCTAAGCCGATGATAAACGCCGCATTCTCGGTACCCGGCCGAAGACCCCGTTCATGTCCTGCGCCATGCAAAAGGGGCGGGAGTTCCCGGCCGTTCTGGATGTACAGCGCACCGATGCCCTTTGGGGCATAAAATTTATGGCCGGCCACGGTCAGGAAATCCACACCGAGTTCGTCGATCTGCATCTTGACTTTGCCCACGCTTTGCGCGGCGTCGGTGTGGAACAACACACCGCGGGACGAGGCAATACGTGAAAGCGCCCTGATGTCCTGTATGGTCCCGACCTCGTTGTTCGAGTGCATGATCGTGACGAGCACGGTCTTCGGCGTGATTGCCTTTTCAAGATCGGCGGGATTCACCATGCCGTACCGGTCAACCGGGAGATAGGTGACCGCATAGCCGCGCCGCGCGAGGTGACGGCAGGGTTCAAGAACCGCAGGATGCTCGATCTGAGAGGTAATGATGTGGCTGTCAGCCGGCGACATCGCAGCGATGCCCTGAATCACCATGTTGTTCGATTCCGTGGCGCCGCTCGTGAAGATGATCTCCGATGCTTCACATCGCAGAAGAATCGCCAACCGCTCCCGGGCCTGTTCGATGCCCGCCCTGCAGGCGACGCCAAAACTGTGCGCGCTCGAGGGGTTGCCGTATTTCTGTTTCAGATAAGGCAGCATCTCTTCAAGCACCTTGGGATCGACGGGGGTGCTCGCGTTGTAATCAAGATAGATCGGTCTCATGTCCATTAGTGATCCGAATAAGCCCGGCATCATGATCATTATCCCGGAAAGATGAGATAGGACTCAAGCATGTATTCGAACATATTCAGCGTGCCAACGATAGCGCCCGCCGTCAGAAAGGAGGCAATGGCGTGCCACGCGGCTTTGCCCTGCTTAATCTCGAGCAAAGAATTGATGCCAAGATAAACGAGATAGACGCTGTACGCGATTGCGACATATGCAAGCCAGCCCAGCCTCGGGATGACGATCGGGACGCCGACGATAAACAACGGCGTGAACGAGTACGCCGCTATTTTCAGCCCCCTGAGGCCGCTCCACGCGGATCCGAACGCGGCGGCGACGGCCGTGATAACAGCGCCCGTAATAAGAACATTGACGATGATCATGATATACCAGAGGATATTCGCGGCGATCACATACGATAGCGGATTATGGACGGCGTTGCCCACAATTCCCCGGTCAAAGACCACCTTCCCTACGACAGCCGCTGCTGGAGGAACTGCTGCGAGGAAGCCTACATAGCGGAAGATGATGCCCGCATATGTCGCAGGTTCATCTTTGATCGCCTGCCACTCATGCCGGGGACGAATGAGGATATTTTTCACCCGAAGCAGGAGGGCGTTCATGAATCTGTTCTTTCAAAGAGCATATCACTTACGCCCCGCTCTTTCGTTCAAATACGCCGGTCGTCAGATAGCGTTCGCCGACATCGGGGAAGATCGTCACGACGCGCTTTCCCTTGCCTAAGCGCGCAGCCACCTGAAGCGCGGCCCAGCATGCTGCGCCGGATGAGATGCCGACGAGCATGCCTTCTTCCTGTGCAAGCCTCCTCTCCATATCCGCCGCATGGTCGTTCGTGACCTGGATGATCTCGTCATAAACCTTGGTATTCAAGATCGAAGGAACGAACCCCGCGCCGATACCCTGAATGCTGTGACGACCAGGCTGGCCTCCTGAGAGTACGGGCGAATCCGCCGGTTCGACGGCGACGATTGTGATGTCTTTATAGCTTTTTTTCAGCACCTCTCCAACGCCCGTGATCGTTCCGCCCGTACCCACTCCGGCGACGAACGCGTCGATCTTTCTTGCGCCCATGGCCGTGATGACCTCTTTTGCCGTGGTCCTGCGATGGATTTGGGGGTTGGCAGGATTGCCGAACTGGTCAGGTTTGAAGTATTCCTTGCCCGACGCGACGATCTCGTCTGCTTTCGAGATGGCGCCCTTCATGCCTTTGTCAGCCGGGGTGAGCACCAGCTCGGCGCCATAGGCCTCGAGCAGTCTGCGGCGTTCAACGGTCATGGACTCGGGCATCGTCAGGATGATGCGATAGCCCTTTACCGCGGCCACCATGGCGAGCCCGATTCCGGTGTTGCCGCTCGTGGGTTCGACGATCGCCATGCCTTTTTTGAGCTTTCCTTTTTTCTCCGCATCCTCGATCATGGCGAGGGCGGGCCGGTCCTTCACGCTCCCGCCGGGGTTGAACCCTTCGAGTTTTGCCCAGACCTCGGCATCGCCCGCACCCGCTACTTTGCCGAGTTTCAGCATGGGCGTGTTCCCGATCAGATCGAGTATGGTCTTCAACACCGCCATAGAAGGTCCTTTCTCGAGTAGCACATCACTCGGTAACAGCGTGCAATTTTTCCCGCTCTCTGCCGCCCACGCAGTTCTGAATCGCAGTCAGGATATTTTCGACTGCAAGGATGGCTCCGCCCGGCCTCCCGTAGAACGCGACCGGCGCCCTTCCGTTCACGGCCAGCCTTACGTCCTCGAGCATCTGCCCCATATTCATCTCGACCACCAGAAACCGCTCCACCTTCTGTGCGACGGCCGAGATAATCTTCTCCGGGAATGGAAAGAGCGTAATCGGCCGGATTATGCCTGCCTTGATCCCCTCGGCCCGTGCAAGGTGCACTGCGCTCTTGGCGATCCGGGCCGAGGTGCCGAAAGCAACCACCGCGATCTCGGCGTCCTCGATCAGCACTGTCTCGCACAGCACCTCACGCTCTGCCATCCGGTCATACTTGGCTTTCATTTTATAGTTTTGCTGTTCAAGGCCGTCGTCCTCACCGGGCAGCATGAAGAGTGAGCGGATAACCTTGCCCGGCCTGTCCTTGGCGCCCGTCAGCGCCCAGGGTTTTTCGATCTGCCTTGGTTTTATCTCCGGCAGCTCTACGGGCTCCATCATCTGGCCCAGCACGCCGTCGCCGAGAATCATCACCGGGTTGCGGTACTCATCAGCCTTGTCGAAGGCCAGCACCGTGAGATCGACAATCTCCTGAATCGTCGATGGAGCCAGCACGAGGAGCTTGTAATCGCCGTGGCCGCCGCCCTTGACAGCCTGAAAGTAATCGGCCTGGGACGGAGCGATGTTCCCGAGTCCGGGCCCGCCGCGCTGCATGTTCACGATCACGGCCGGCAACTCCGAAGCGGCCATGAATGACAGCGCTTCCTGCATGAGGCTGATGCCGGGACTCGACGACGATGTCATAGCCCGCTCCCCGACGGCCGCGGCGCCGTAGACCATATTAATCGCCGCGATCTCGCTCTCGGCCTGCAGAAAGGTGCCCCCCGCTTCCGGGAGCCTACGGGACATATACTCCGGTATCTCGTTCTGCGGCGTGATGGGATACCCGAAGTAGCGCTTGCAGCCGGCCCTAACAGCGGCCTCGGCCAGCGCTTCGTTCCCGGTGATCAGCACTTTGGACATCGTTTCCTAACCTCGGTCTTTATCATAATTAATACGCCCTGCTCAGCGGGACGCCTACATCATCATCTCGAAAAATTCCGCGTTCCTCAATCCGAAACCTGCCCGGCAAGCGCAAGACCGGGGTCCGCATTGGTCTTTGCACCTACTTCCAAACCTCGATCGCGACGTCGGGGCACATCTCGGCGCAAAGCGCGCAGCCAGTGCACGCTCCCTCTTCATCGCAATACTCCACGGCATAGTATCCGTTCTTATTGAACTGCATGCCGATCTTCAGAAGTTTCTTGGCGCATGCCGTGGTACAGAGCTCACAGCCTTTACAATATTCAATGTTGATGACAACCCCGCCCATCCGCCTTGCTCCTTCACATTCCGCAATCCGAATTTCGCATTATGCAGTTCCCCGACCGAGCATTTCCTCTGCGTGCTTGACTGTCGCTTCGGTGATGGTTTTGCCGCCCAGCATGCGCGCAATCTCATCGACGCGATCTTTCTCATCAAGCAGCCGGACCTCGGTGCTCGTCCGATCTTTCTTTACAGACTTGGCCACTCCGTAGTGGCTGTCGGCCATGCTCGCGATTTGCGGCAAATGGGTGATGCAGAATACCTGCCGTTTCGCCGCCACGCGCTTGAGCTTTTTCCCTACCTCTTCGGCAATGGCACCGCCGATGCCGGCATCGACCTCGTCGAAGACGAGCGTAGGGATGCTGTCGCCCTCCACGAGGATTGTCTTGAGCGCCAGCATGATGCGGGAGAGTTCTCCGCCCGAGGCGATCTTCGCAAGCGGCCTCGGCTCTTCGCCTGGGTTCGGAGAGATGAGAAACTCTACGCGGTCCGCGCCGTTCGGGCCGAGCTTATGACCGTCGAGTGTGTCTCCGCCAGGTTCCTGCGTGATCTTCACAGAGAATGCCGTTTTCCCCATGCCGAGGTGGGCAAGCTCCGCCTCAACCTTCTTTTCGAGGTCATGCGCGGCCGTTCCCCGTTTCTTCGTCAGCTCATTCGCTTTATCGGTCAATCCGAACTTGATCGCCTGGATTTCCGATTTCAGCTGCTCAATCTCTTCGGTGCTCCGCCCCATGCGTTCAAGGTTGTCCGCCGCCTTCGTGCCGAACTCGATGATCTCCTGGATGGTGTTCCCGTACTTTTTCTTGAGCTTCTGGATGAGATCAAGCCGGTCTCCGATCTGCTCCAGCCGCTGAGGATCAAACTCTACACCGTCATGATAGGAGGCGATCTCGCGTGCAGCCTCTTCGATCTGCGCACGACCAGACTCGCAGAGATCGACGGCGCCCTGAAGCCGGTTGTCTATTTCCGCGATGTCCTTGAGCCCGTCGATGGCCTTTTTCAGGTTTGCAAGCACGGCATCGTCCGACGAATAGAGCGTCTCATCCACCATGGCGGACAAACCGGCAAGCTTCTCCGAATTGGCAAGGACCCTCTGCTCGTTTGTGAGGTCTTCGTCCTCGCCGACCTTGAGTGTCGCCGCTTCGATCTCGTTTTTTTGAAAACGCAGCAGTTCCTCGCGCTGTACGCGGTCTCGCTCGCCTACCTGGAGGTCCGCCAGCTTCTTTCTAACGTCCAGCAGCCGGCGATAGAAGCCCACTACCGCGTCGAGAGTCTCACCGAGCCCGCCGAAGGAATCAATCATCTCCCTCTGACGATCGAGGGACAGGAGCGACTGGTGTTCGTGCTGGCCGTGGATGTCCGCAAGGCTCGCGCCCAGCGCTGCAAGCGTAGCGAGGTTCGCCAGGCTGCCGTTGATGTAGACTTTGTTCTTGCCCGATGAGGAGAGCACGCGGCGCACGATCAGGTCCTCGCCGTCGTTGACTTCGATTCCCTGTTCGGCAAGCAAGACGGCAATTTCTTTCGTGCTGCGACCGTTCAGTTCAAAGGCCGCCTCCACCACCGCTTCCTGGCATCCGGTGCGGATGAGGTCAGCGCTTGCGCGCTCGCCGAGGGCAAGGTTGAGAGCATCGACGACGATGGATTTACCCGCGCCGGTTTCGCCGGTGAGCACGTTCAACCCCGGCGTGAACTCTACCCGGAGCTGGTCGATAATAGCAATGTTTTTAATGTTCAGTTCCTTGAGCATGATGGTAAGACAGGGTCAAGGGGCCAGGGTCCGGGGGCCGGTCATTCCTGGCCCTGGCTACTGGACCCTCTTCTTTTCTTCAATGCTTCCGCTTTCTTCATCGCAAAGCGGCCCTCTGTCGATGTGCCTCTACCGCCGGCCTTGCGGTAATATTTAACAGCCTGCTCCTTGTCACCCAGTCGCTCGCTGGCCCTTCCTGCCCAGTAGTACGCCGTGCTGGTCCACATACCGGAGGAAGGGTAGAGTTCCGGTATCTTCAGGAATTCGGCTACTGCTTCTTTATCATTGCCGAGAAGAAAGGAGCAAAACCCGATCCAGTACTGGGTAGGCGGACGTTGGGACTGTTTCTGGTTTTGCAATGCGTTGCGATAAGCATTGAGAGCATTTCTGTAATCATGAAGCCGAAAATAGCAGTCGCCGATCCGGGAATGGACATCGCCGGTCGAAACATCATCGGATGGAGCGGCGAGCACCTTCTGATAAGCCAGCAGCGCATCGGAATATTTCCCTTCGGCAAACATCCTGTTCGCCATTCTATATTCCTGGGACGCAGACTGATCAGCAATTACGATCGAGTGGCCACTGGTCGCAAAAAGAACAAGGAGTGCTGTCAGCAGTTTTTTTTTCATGCCCCTCTTTCGGAAACTGTGTCAAATTTAACACAAAGCAGATGCCTCTTCAAGAATAAAATCACGACAAATTTTTACCTCGCGTTTTCCTAGAGCTGCAGCAGAGGAAATACAACACGAAAAAAAACTTTCTACTCATAAAGGACAAAATAATTGTAATAAAGTAAGAATCCCTCATGCCATCGACGATGGATGACAAAAGCAGATCAACGTGACAAAATTGTCGAGGACATGAACTACTGTAAAATCAATATAGTTATCCAGTTTCCTTCAATTACGGCATTCGACAAATTTTTCCGCAATGATTGGTTAGATTTGTTTCCTCTTATAAAAAAACCCGTAAAAACAAAATCATATAACTTTGGCATGGACGTTGTAATAGAAAAGAACAAAGCTTGAACAATGGGCATTGTCAACCCCCTCTCCTCCCCTACCCCGGAGGAATTACCCCTGGCGGTGTCCATTGTTCGAGCTTCATTAATTAATGTAGATAAAGAATTTACGAAGTGAGATGAAGGGGGAGGATTCATCAGGCATTGATGGAGGTCACTATGTTCTTCAATACTAATGGGTGCCAGAATATCGGGCCTGGAGAACTAAACGAAAAAATAAAATCAGGGGAGGACTTTCTACTGCTCGACGTTCGGACGCCGCAGGAAAACGAGGCACAAGCAATCAAGGGGTCTTACCTGATACCGCTTCAGGAACTCGGGTACCGGATGAACGAACTCCCCAAGAACAAGGAGATCGTCGTGTACTGCAGGGTCGGAAACAGGAGCGCCTATGCGTGCTCCCATCTGTCGCGCTTGGGATACAACGTAAAAAACCTCGAAGGCGGAATCATGCTATGGAATATGGCTGGAAATGCTTCACTGGCGAGGGCTTAGAAGAAATGAAAACCACCGGCGCACGGTGCAAAATGATGTTCTATGCCGTTGCGCTCCTCCTGGTCATCCTGCTGACGTTTGCCGTGGCTTCCTACAGTTACGCTGCGGAACCACTCACGCTCGATCAGGCAATCAGCAAAGCAGTCGAAAACAATGCGGGACTCAAAGCTGCCGATGCCCAAGTCGAGGCCGCCGACGCCGGCATCCTCCGGTCTGCATCGGGTTTTCTGCCCAAAGTCACGGCATCGGAGACCTTGAGCAGGACCGACAACCCCCTCATGGCGCTCGGTACCAAGCTGAACCAGGAGATCATCACCCCTGCAGATTTCAACCCCACGGTCATAAACAATCCCGCGGCCATCACGAACTACAACACAAAACTGGCGGTCGTGCAGCCCGTTTTTAACGGCGGCAAGGAGTATATCGGAAGGAGCCAGGCCAGGCTCGCAAAGGAGGCATCGGTCCAGGACCGCGAACGGACGCGCCAGGAGACCGCCTACAACGTGGTGAAATCCTACTACGGCTTGCTGCTCGCGCAGGAATATCACAAGGTCGCGCTCCAGTCGCTGGAAACGAGCGAGGCGAACGTAACGCTGGCAGAAGCACGGTTCAAAGCTGGCGCCGTGCTCCAGTCCGACCTGCTTCGAGCGAAAGTACAGCTTGCCGAAGTGAAGGAGATGTTGAC
Organism: Betaproteobacteria bacterium; assembly: GCA_050257255.1. Taxonomy (GTDB): domain Bacteria; phylum Nitrospirota; class UBA9217; order UBA9217; family UBA9217; genus JAJYKN01. The sequence goes on from JBLMWN010000063.1 coordinate 14,360, forward strand.
GCGCTCCGAAAACAACATGAAACTGGCGGCGGCAGGGCTTAATTTCGCCATGGGCGTGCCGCAGGGAACGGAGTATGAAGTCTCCGGCACACTTTCCGTCCAGGAGCAGAAATCCGAGGTGAATGCACTGATCGAAGAAGCTGCATCGAAAAGACCCGACCTCATGGCCATGGAGATGAACCGTCTGAATGCCGAAAAATCGGTGACCATGGCGCGTGCTGATTACCTGCCGAGCCTTAACGTCATGGGCGAGGTCGACTGGAACAGCGACCGGTTAGCCGCCGATGACGCCAAGAGCTGGGCGGTCATGGCCGTGCTCCAATGGAACCTGTTCGACGGCCTCGTTACCCGGTCAAAGGTGAAGGAAGCGCTCGCGACGAGCAGCCGGATGAAATCGCTGGAAGAGCAGACGAAATCAGCAGTCCAGCTCCAGGTCCGGCAGGCATACTACAATATGACGGCGTCCCTCGACCGGATCGCGGCAACGGCTACGTCGGTCCAGGAAGCAGAGGAAGGCCTGCGCATCGTCCAGAAGAGATACGAAATCGGCATGACACCTTTTGTCGATGTGCTCGGCGCGGAAAATGCCCTCATTAGGGCGCGGACCAACGCACTCCAGGCTGTCTATGACAACAATATTGCCCAGGCGGAACTGAAACTCGCGGTGGGGACGTTATAAAAAAACACCGCATTGAACAAGGAGAACACCATGGACATAAATACCATCAAAGAAAAAATCAAATCGCTCGACAAAAAAATCATCTACGGCGCTTCGGCGGCAACGGCGATCGCGCTGCTTGGCATCGGCTCGTTGACGTTCGGAAAAGCTTCGAATGAAGCGAAAGCGCAGAAACAGGCCGAGGCACCCCTCCATGTTGCGACGATAACGGTCGAACCCAGGACCATCGATGCAGGAATCTCCGCGGCCGGTGCTCTCAATTCGAAGAACACCTCGGTGCTCTCGAGCAAGGTAATGGGCAAGGTCGTGTCTCTCACCGTGAACGAAGGCGATTATGTCAGCCAGGGCAAACTGCTCCTCAGGATCGAAAGCGGGGAAATCAGCGCCCAGCTCTATCAGGCGCAGGCCGCATTCAACAACGCAAAGCTCCAGTTCGACCGCATCAGGAGGCTCTTCGATGAAAAGGCAGCGACCCAGATGGAAATGGACCAGGCGACCCTCGGGTTCGAGTCCGCCAAGGCTGGTCTGAACGCGGCAAAGGCCATGGAGAGCTATACGGTCGTGACCGCCCCGATCTCGGGCCAGATCGTTGAAAAACACATTAACCTCGGCGAGATGGCGCTGCCGGGCCAGCCGATCATCAAGATCGAAGACAACAGGAACCTGCGGCTAGACGTAACCGTAAAGGAGGAAGACATCCGGTTCATTCAGCCCGGCAAACAGGTTACGGTCCGGATCGACGCCCTGCCCGGCAAGGAAATCAAGGCGCGGGTCGCGCAGGTGGTCCCGGCGGCGGACGTGAGGACCCACTCCTTCGTGGTAAAAATCGATATCCCGGCCGACAAGGGGCTGATCACGGGCATGTACGGCAAAGCCTTCTTCAGCACCGGCACACGCGAGGCGATCCTCGTGCCCCGTTCGGCCGTCGTCAACCTGTCGGGCCTTTCCGGCGTGTACATCGTGTCGGGCGACGGGAACGCCGTGTTCCAGATGATCCAGCTCGGCGATACTCACGGCGAGAGCATCGAGGCGGTAACAGGACTCAAGGCCGGCGACACGGTGATCGTGAGCAAACAGGACGCGAAGATAGACGGCAGGAAGGTCGTGGTGGCAGCGGCAAAATAGTCCGATGCATGATGCCATACAAGGTGGTAACAAGCAACGTCTGTTCTCATGAATCATGCTTCATCTTTTAGGAATTGACCATGAAACTCAACATCAGCGGCAAGATAACTCAGTACTTCATCAACTCTCAGCTCACGGTGCTGCTCATGGCGGCCTCGGCGGTCATAGGGCTCTTTGCCCTCTGGTTCACTCCCCGGGAGGAGAACCCGCAGATCACGGTGCCTGCGGCAAACGTGATGGTCATGATGCCGGGCGCCTCGGCTAAAGAGGTTGAGGAACTCGTCTCCAAGCCGCTCGAAGCCAAGCTCTGGGAAATCCCGGGCGTGGAGGACGTGTACTCCGTTTCGATGAACTCGATGTCCGTGGTCACGGTGAAATTCTATGTAGGCCAGGACAAAGAACGCTCCTTTGTCAAGCTCTACGACAAGCTCATGTCTAACATGGACTTCGCCCCTCCCGGCGCTTCCCAGCCCCTGGTGAAACCCATCGACGTGGATGACGTGCCGATCGTGGCGATCACGCTTTCGGGAGCGCCGGGCACAAACTATGACGACGCCCAGCTCAGGCTCGTCGCCGACCACATGCTCGACGAGCTCCGGAAGGTGCCG
>JBLMWN010000064.1:0-3448 GCA_050257255.1 Betaproteobacteria bacterium
CCGAACCTCATACTCCGGACTGTCTTCAGCCCACACTCTTTTTTCTATTTCCTTTAACAAATCCCCAAACGTTTCGGGATTGATCGCCGAGCAGACCACGCCCTTGAACCGTCTGGCGATGGACTTAGCCCAGAGCGGGTTAACGAGGTCGACCTTGTTCAGTACGACGAGTTGAGTGATGTGATCGAGCCCGATCTCCCGGAGGAGATTATTCACGGACTCCATCTGCTGTTCGAACCGGGGGTTGCCGAGGTCCACCACGTGCAGGATCAAATCGGCGTCCTGCATTTCATCGAGCGTCGCCCGGAAGGCTCCGAGCAGGTCTTTCGGCAGGTCCTTGATGAATCCCACCGTGTCGGTGATGACTACTTCGCGGTCACGCGGGAAGCGGAGTCTGCGCGTGGCGGTGTCAAGCGTGGCGAAGAGCAGGTTCTCCGCCTTGACTTCGGATTTCGTAAGTGCGTTGAAAAGCGTGGATTTGCCGGCGTTCGTATATCCCGCGATCGAGACAATGGGAATCTCGCTTTTGACGCGCCGTTCCCGGCGCTGGTCCCTGGCTTTTCCGAGGGCATCGAGCTGCTTCTCGAGCCTCCGTATCTTGTCACGCGCACGGCGCATATCTATCTCGAGTCGCGTCTCTCCCGGGCCCCTGCCGCCGATGCCGCCGGTCAAACGCGAAAGGGCGGTCGAACGCTCGGACAGCCTCGGCAGCCGGTACTTAAGCTGGGCAAGTTCTACCTGTACTTTGCCGTCGCCGCTGTGCGCCCTGCGTGCGAAGATGTCGAGAATAAGCTGAGTACGGTCGATGACGCGCATCTCGGTAATGTCGCCGATGGCCTTGACCTGGGCAGGCATGAGATTCTGGTCGAAGACGATGAGGTCTGCGCCGAGCTGCTGGGAGCGGATGATGAGCTCCTTGAGCTTTCCTTCACCCAGTAGGAATTTCGGATTAATGTCGTGCAGCCGCTGGACCACGGTATCCAAAACCGTGATGCCGTCGGAACGCGCGAGTTCCTTGAGCTCTTCGATGGATTCTTCTTGTTCATGCCGGCTCTTTTTTGACACGCTCACGAGGATGGCGCGGTCCTTCTGCGAGACCTCCCGGGCGGCCTGTGCCCTCTCCATCTGGCGCTCGATATCGGCGATGAATCCGGCCGCGTCCAGCGTGACCGCATGTACGGACTGAGGCGGTAACACTTCGTAGAGCTTCTCCTCAGGATTGGGCGGAATAAGATGGGCGATCGAGATATTACCGGGCAGTCCATCATGGCGTGCGGCAAGGGCCGCGATCAAATCCAACCTCAGGAGCGCGAGGTCCGTGAGGTCTTCCTGGTTCAGGGGCTGGTCCTTAAGATGGGTATGGATGAACCGGACGCCGCGGAGACGCTTGCTCCCGAGCCGGTGCTCAGAAAGATCGGGTATGAGGATGTCCTTGTTCGTTCCGACGACCACGTTGCGGACGCTGCCGGAGCGGTCGATGATGAGACCAACCTGCCTGCCGATTTCGGCGGATACTTCGGAGAGGGCGCGTGCTGCCTCGGGTGTGATGACCGTGTTCGGAGGCATCTTCCTGCGATAGAGCCGTTCGAGCATTCTGATCTCAGCAGGTTTGAGGCCTGTTATGTTACCGTGAACAGTTGGGATGGTAAACTCCTAACCCGGATAAGCCCCGCAAGCGGGACGAGGCTCTTTGCGCGAAATCCGTGTCCCATTTTGCGTGGAAGCTCAAAACCGAGTCACTAGGCAAGTTCCCCTTCATTCCGCCGGGCGAGGGCAAGGCGAGGGGAGAACCGGCGCAAACAGATACAGCGCAGGCATGAGCACCTGCGCTGTTACCATTTTACCATACTATCCATAACTTCGTGGGACAGTGAACTATTTCACCAGATACACGATGTCGTGTTCCCGGGCGTGGTCCTTTACTTTGATGCCGACGCTTTGGCCGGCCGAAGCCTGGTCAATGTGTCCGTGTTCATACTCCATGGACTCGACGGTCTGCGTGAAGTCCGTGGTATGGCCCTTGATATGGATGGCATCCCCGACCTTGAGCGTGCCCTTGTTGATCTGGGCCACGGCTACGCCTAGGTGGCTGTAATAGTGCGTTATCGTGCCGATTGCTTCTTCATTCGATGCAGGCTCTTCCACCGGCGGGATCTGGCGCGGCGGCGGACCAGGCTCTACCACCAAGGGCGGCTTGGGGGGAGCGGGCTGTTTTCCTACGGGTTTAGCTTTTCTCGCAACTTTCTTCTTTACCGGTTTCTTCGCCGCTTTTTTCCTGAGCGCTTTCTTCTTTGCGCTCTTCTTTATTGCGGTTCTTTTCCTGGGAGGCGATTTCTTTTTGAGGGCCTTCTTTCTTACTGCTTTTTTGACGGGTTTCCGGGAAGCGGCTTTCTTTGCTTTGCGCTTGACTTTGCCTTTTTTCGGCATAAAGAACCTCCTCCGTAATGTATATGAATCGGTATCCGTAAAGAAAACTTATCCCTCATTCCTCGTGCGTTGGGATCGCGCCTACTGTCATTTTTGCTGGAAAGGTGATGAACTCCTGGAAACAGAAGTTGTCAAAATTGTAACAAAAAACCCGTAAAAAGCAAGCCAAAAAGTAGGTTAAAATCACAGTTTGAGGGCCGACATTGTTAGCTTGACAGCCTAGGATAAATGTGAAATAATGGGCGCCATAAGAGGGGGGCTCTTTGCACAGGCGGCTCCTCATGACTTCTCTCAAGAAAAGGCCTCACCGTCTCGTTCTTTTTCAACCGCTCCATCGCAGGGCATGTCAGCCGAAGTCGTGTTCACCGTATTATCCGTGCCGTAACATAAGCAATAGCCGTACTGGAGAATCATATTAGGAGAATCAGTTGCTATATAGTTGCCGAGTATCGAAACAGTAAAGTATCGCAAATCAGAAACCTAATACAAGGGGTAAGGAGGAGGGGTATGAAAAAAAGTTTTGTTGTATTGTATCTATTGTTCTTTAGCATTGCATCTGTGCTCGTTTCAGAATCGGCTTTTGCTACAAACGGCATGAACCTTGAGGGGTACGGCCCGATCGCGACCGGCATGGGCGGCGCGTCAATGGCCTACGACAACGGCACCGCGGCCATGATGAACAACCCCGCGACACTCGGTCTGATGTCTCCGGGGAACAGACTCGACGTTGCACTTGGTTTACTTGGACCTCACATCACAACGACTTGCACGGTGGCCCCCTGTACGGGGCAGGAAGTAAGTTCTTCTGCAAATGCTTTTTACATGCCGGCATTGGGCTGGGTCCAAAAATCCGGCCAGTATTCCTACGGCGTCGGCGTGTATTCTCAGGGCGGCATGGGCACGGAGTATGGCGCTGATTCGTTTTTGGCCGCAGGGTCGGGTGACAAGGTCCGCTCGGAACTCGGCGTCGGCCGGGTATTATTTCCGGTCGCCATCAATGTGAACAAGGACTTCACGGTCG
>JBLMWN010000065.1:0-3343 GCA_050257255.1 Betaproteobacteria bacterium
CGGAACTGAACGACCTCTGCTTTTTCATGACAAGATCCTTTCCGCCCTTCGGGGGCAATGGATCCTGTCCAGTACTCTACCACATTTGTCCAAACGGAGGGGGTCAGTTCAATGCTACGGAAATAGTTCTTGCGGTTCTCGAATAACCCTTGCAACTGACGGCAAAAAAGGTATAATGTCTTACACACCATAAACGGGTCAAGGCTCTCTCGTTTTCCGGAACGGGATGTCGTCCGCGACTCATCATCGATCACTGACTCCTTCTGCTCTCACCTTTTCTCACGTAAAAAGCGACAGCATACCTGGTTGGCGAACGATGCGGTTTTGCGGACATCCTCGAGAATCCGCGCTCACTTTCCGGGGACGCGGCGTGACTGCGGAGAAGACGTAAACGCGCTGTGCGGCAACGACCGTCAGCGCGAACTTGAAATCACACAAGGAGGCATCATGGCGAAGAAATTGTATGTCGGAAATTTGTCGTATAACACCCACGACGAGGATTTGCGGGAGGCTTTCTCGAAGATCGGCGAGGTCCTGTCCGTCACGCTGATCGTCGATCAGACGACCGGCAGGTCCAAGGGATTCGGTTTCGTGGAGATGGCGTCGGACGAGGACGCGGATAAGGCGATCTCTTCCATGAACGGAACATCGTTCATGGACCGGTCGATCACGGTAAACGAGGCTCGGCCCAAGACTGAGCGCTCGGGGTCCGGCGGCGGTAGGGGCAATCGCGGCGGATACGGCGGCGGTAGGTCTTGGAGGTAAGGGTCCAGTCCCGGGACATAGAAAAGGCCCTGCGGACTCTGAAAAAGAAACTTCAGCTTGACGGTGTATTCGGGGAGCTGAAAAAGCGGCGCTTTTACGAAAAGCCCTCGGTGAAAAAAAAGAGGAAACAGCTGGAGGCGCAGAAGCGAAAGAGGAAGCTCCTCAAGCGATCGCGGCCATCCGGTTCGGGGCCGAGGCCAGGTAATCCGTCACAATCACCCGCTGCATTGAACAACCTGGTCCGAAACTGAGGAACGCAGCGCCGTAAAGAGGCATAACATTGGAGGGCAGCGGGCTGGTCTCTTGTCCGGCCCGCCCTTATCAAGGCACGGCGCAGTTCGTACATTTTTTCTGAGGAGGCATTCAGTGGGAAAACCGAATTTTAGTTTTCAAAAGCGTCAGAAGGAAATTGCGAAGCAAAAAAAGAACGAGGAAAAAAGGAAGCGCAAACTTGATAAAAATACAGTAAAACCCGCTGAGGACCTGGGACGGCCAGCCGAAGGTGGAGAGAATAATACAGACAGCGTCTGATGCGGGAATAAGCTGAGACCCAGGCAAAAAGGGAGGTGATGAGGCATGGCGGCTTCACGGCAAGGTGCAAAGAAGGAAGTAAAAAAACCGAAGAGTAAGAAGAAATAATCTCTTAATCGGGTGCAACAATATCCCCCTCCTCTTTCCCTGAACTGCGTTTCAAGAGCAAATGCCATAACAAAGGACTGACCTCGCCACTGCTCACCCTTCACCCGAAAATCTCCGTTTTGTCATCGAATTGGCGGACAAATTTTATCTTTTCCGAATGCTCGTTATCAAAGGAATACTGAATAACGCAAGAACTGCAACATCCACACCAACATTGAACCAGACGCCGATATATGCTGAAAAGAAAGCTTCGACAACAAGCCACACAGTCAGCCCATACAGCAATGTTTTCATCAGGTCGGGGTCGTTTCTCTGGAATGCAAGGCGTCCGGCAAAGAAAAGCGTTGTTCCCCAGCCCATCATAAGTGCACCGTAGATTGCGCTCTCCCATTGCAATAGGACATCTCTATGAACCGGCAAGATGCCGAGCCCGAGGAAAGCGAACACAATCCCCGCGAGTATGAGGATGATAGAAACGGTGCTGAACCATGCTTTATTTGCGATGATCTTTTTGTCGACTGTCATCGGGACACCTCCGTTCTGTACTTACCTAAACAGTAGCACGTTATTGAACGATTGGCAGGTTAGGTCTCGTGTCAAATGTGATTTCGGTGCGCAACCGGCGTCCGCAAAGAACATCGCGGGTTGTCGGCGGTTGCCCCTTGGCATTGAAAGCACCGTACTCACCGGGCAGGTCCTTCAAGGCGTCAAACCATCTTTCAACTGGATCGCAATAAAATCGAGAGGCGCGTCAGCGAGGTTCTCGCCGGAGTGCCTCTGCGCAGGCTCCCACTCCACGTCCCCTGCTTTGCGATCCTCCACTTTGCTGGTGCCGTCAGAGAAGGTCAGTTTCAGATGTGCATCGGAAAGCCATATGGCCACCAGGTCCGGCACCGCGTGCATAGGAATCTTTGCATGGGGGCCGAAGCGGTAGCGGACTACGGTGACCCGGTTATTTTCAAATTCAATCTTTCGTATTACTGCGCTTTGTTCTCTTTCCATCGCCATTTCCCCCTTTCCCGTTACTACTGTTGCTTTTTGCGGCGCATCCCCGGCTTTTCTCTCATGATGGCTGCCGAAAGAACCCGCCCCGGAAGATACCGCATATGTCATCAGGGTCAGGGCCGCCCCGATAAAAAGTGCCCTCTTTTTCATTACGACCGCCTCCTTTACTTATCGTCTTCCTGCGATGTATACTTTAATCGATGATCATGGTGTCGTGTTACACGTATAGCGCCCCATCCTTCATCCGTCAACAACCAAAACTGCCGGTTTGTTCATTAAGGGACTGTTCGTGCGATTTGTCCTGATACTGAGGAATGTATGGAGAAAAAACTAATTGACCGCAGGGTGCAGCGTACACGCCGGCTTTTTCTGGATGCCCTTGTGTCGCTCATCGAAGAGCGAGGATACGAGGCAATCACGGTACAGAACATTCTGGACAAGGCCGATCTTGGCCGTTCGACGTTCTATGCCCACTTCCGCGGCAAAGAGGATCTCCTCTTGAGCGGCTTTGCCGACCTTCGCCGGGCATTTGAAAGGCATCGGCAGGAGGCGGCCGCAGGCAAGGGCGGCCAGGGCCTCTGGGACCTCGGACTGTTCTGGTTCCGGCACATCGAGAGCGACCGGCGGGTGTGCAAGGCACTGATTGGTACACCGGGATCCGAGATGGCCCGGAACCGGGTGCGGAGATTCCTGTCGCGGTTCCTGTCGACTCTCGTGCGCGAGCAGATGAGACCAGGCGCCCTGAATGAGAAGGACGCCTCGGCCGTTTCGGACCTCGTGGTGCACTATGCCGCAGGCTCGCTGCTGGCATTGACGACATGGTGGCTTGATCATCGTATGCCTTTTACTGCGGACGAAATGAGCGATCTTTTCGTGCGGTTGACGAGACCTGGCATTGAGTCCGTACTGAAACAGACACCGGTCTATAAAAAAG
>JBLMWN010000066.1:0-5243 GCA_050257255.1 Betaproteobacteria bacterium
AATCGTTCATGAGATGCGCGCTAGCGCCTGCGAGGTTAAACCGTGCGTTCTCTGCGCTTCTTCGGAAGGCGAATTCTGATTCTGACTTGTCAGGGGTAGGATGGAAATAACCTGCGTTATCCTCGTAACGCAAAAATCCTGCCTTTAAGATCATTTTCTTTTGAGGATTCCGCCGGCTGCAAGAAGGACGGCCCGTGACCCAACCTTAAAACAGACCTCCCACAGAAAGTGTAACAAAATTTTCACTGTTATTTGGACCGTTCCACCCGAAGACGAACTTGCCGTTTGAAATGTGTACAAACCCAAGAGAAACATCGTAACGGCTGGTTCTGATTCCGGCGCCGAGCCGGATATAAAACTGAAACGGCGTACCCAAGTTGTTGGTCTCCCTGCTGATGCGGCATCCGCCAAAAGCCGTGCTGAAGTACGTATCCTCCCTCCCGTCCCAGCGTATGCCCCACGCAAGCCCGACAGCGTCCGCATGGTTTTCACCATTCCAGTGCATGAATATCCCCTCATAAAAACTTTCATGCTTAAACAGCAGTGGAGCTTCTCTCTGGTAACGCACGAGAACGGTTTCCGTACGAAGGGAGTGCAGGATACCGGCGCCGCTCTCAACAAAAAGGCCGTTAGCGGCATCGACAGCGGAAGCCCCTGAGCACATGCCGATAAGAATGGCAAAAATACTGAAGCAGAGCTTTCCTGTCTTCATGGTTACGCCCGATACTCTCATTACTATCGAGTATAGCGCGTTCAGACAAGGTTTGATGCACCTTGCAAGGTTACGGGGAGCGGGCAATGGCGTGATTAGACGGATGCGGCTGTTGGGCCGGACTTGATGCCGAGGAGCCGTCTCACATACAGCTGCTGCACGATGGAAAGCACGTTGCTCAAGGAAATGTAGAGCAACAGCCCGGCCGGAAGCCACGCGAAAAGGAAAATAAAGGCTATGTTCATGAACATCATGATCTTGGCTTGCTGGGGGTCCGGCGTCGTGGAGGTCATCTTCATGGTAAATATCATGCTCACGCCCATGAGAATTGGAAGGATGTAGTACGGATCATGGACCGACAAGTCCTTGATCCAGAAGGAGATGAAAGGGGACTGCCTCAGTTCGATGGACACGGACAACACGTTATAGAGAGCAACGAAAAACGGCAGCTGCAGAAGCATGGGCAGGCACCCGCCCAGAGGGTTCACCTTGTGCTCCTTGTAGAGCTTCATCATCTCCTGATTCATACGCTGCGAGTCTTTCTTGTATTTTTCGCGGATCGCCATTAGCTGAGGCTGAATCTTCTTCATCTCCTCCATGGCCGTGGCGCTCTTGAGTGAGGGGTAGAACAAAAGTAGACGCACAACGATAGTAAGCAGAATAATCGCAATGCCGTAATTCCTCGTGATAACGTAAAATTGCCGCATGAGCCAGAACATGGGCTTGGCAAGAATGCCGAACCACCCGTAATCAACCATCTGCTCCAGCCCGTGACCGTGCGCCTGCAATAGCGTGTAGCTCTTCGGGCCCGCGTAGAGGGTGAACGTACGGGCCTCCGGTTTTTCTTTCACGGTCAGTTCCGAGGTAAGCAGGTCCCCAACGTCCTTCGGCGCAACAGATTTCTTCGCGGTCACGATGCCCTGGTCTCCATAGATCATGGCGGCCGTGAAATACTTGTCCTCCTGGCCGAACCAGTTAATCGAGCCCGAGAACTGCACCTCGCCTTTGATGCTCCCGATCTTGTCGGTGATCATCTTGCCGTCCGCAATGGCAACCAGACCCACGCGTCCGCTGGCGTCTTTACTCACCTTGTCTGCGAGACCGAAATCCGTTCCGAGCGACAGCGTATAGCCGTCCACTCGCTCCGTCGTAACGGTGAAGTCCACCTTGTAATCATTGTCGTAAAAGGTCATCTTCTTTTCGATCGAGATGCCCGCCGGCCCCCGGTACGTAAGGACCAGGGTCTCCGACGGTTTGTCCTTGCTCAGGTGGATGGCATCGACGTTTGCGTTGAACTCGACCCGGGAAAGCTGGTACAGAGCCTTGTCCAGAGGGACCATGGTCAGCGGAGACACCATGTCCTTCCGGTCTATTCCTTCGTAACGGGGGACAAGCTGCACATTGCCCAGCTCTTTTTTTGGCTTCTCCTCAGGCTTCGCCTCGCCCGTAATCTTCTTGTACAGCGCTCCTAACCCGTAGTCGGTCTTGTCCGCCTCCCGGTAGTCCTTGAGCTCCCAGTACGTGATTACGCCGCCTGCCGTATTTACCACGGCCTTCACCAGGTTTGTTTCCACGACAATGTCTTTTCCTTTTGACGCAGGCTCAATCGTGGATGCACCGGCCTCGGGGCGGATCGCCGGACGTGTCGGTTGCTCCGCTTTCGGTTGTACTGCTTCCTGTTTGGCGGCAGGCTGCGCCGGTTTCTGGGTCGGTTTGGGTGCGAAAAAGCGCACATAGACAAGAAAAATCACCAGTGATAGAGAGAGCGCCAATATGAACCGTCGTGTTTCCATGAATCCTCCGATACTATTTTACGGGGTCGTATCCACCAGGATGGAAGGGGTGGCAACGAGCGATCCGCGACGCCGTCATCCAGAACGCGCGCAGGATGGTCTTTTTCTCGAAGGCCTCTATTGCGTATTCCGAACACGTGGGGGTGAATCGGCAGGCTTGCGGCAAGAACGGCGACAGGTACCGCCGGTAGAGACGGATGATGGCGATGAAAAAACGCTTCACGGTCTGGTGCCTTCCGGTTTCTGTTTGCGGAGAACCGTTCGACCAAGAACGGTTTCCACGTTTTTCATGATATGATCAGAGGACGCTTCGCTCAGTCCCTGTCGCGCCACGAATACCAGGTCGTACCCCAGTGAGTATCCGGCGAGCGCTTTCATGACGCTGTTCCGTATCTGCCGTTTTAGCCTGTTCCGTTTCACCGCATTCGCCAGCTTTTTGCTGACGGAAATTCCAACCCTGAAACAACCCTTGTCGTTACTGGTATAAAAAAGAGAAAGACCGTCGAGTGACAGTCTTTTTCCTTTCATCGTAGAAACAAACTCTGAATTTTTTCGTAACCGCTCGCCTTTTCGGTATGAATACGGCATGAGTCACATCGCGCAGCGATATTACACCGCGAGACGCTTTCTTCCCTTGGCCCTGCGGCGGTTAATGACTTCCCGTCCGGTCGCCGTTCTCATCCGCTTTCGGAAGCCTTGTGCCCGTTTCTGTTTGAGGTTGCTTTTCTGAGCTGTTGTTTCCGACATCGTACCAACTCCTTCTTCTGTTATTGTGAATAGGGGGGTATTATAAGCTAAAATGCAACAATGTCAAGCAAAAAACCATGTGGAAACAGGGTTTTGACTTTACACGTCATTTTTGGTAAATTGCAGTGAATTAAAAAATGGAACCACAGAGATCGCAAAGAAAAGCAAAATCTGTTCGGTATGATGGCAATGTATTCCCCTTTTTCTATGAAATCTTCTTACGCATACCCCGTTGATTCCATCCTTCTTCTCGGCCCGACCGGCGCGGGCAAAAGCCCCCTTGGCGATACTATCGCTCAGAACGGCCTGTTCGGACGACGGTGCCATCATCTCGATTTCGGATCGGAACTGAGGTCTGCTGTTTCGATCGATGGCCGCTCCGCGGTCTACTCAACAGAAGAACTCGACTTCATCCACGGTGTTCTTGAACGGGGGCTCCTTCTTGAGAATGAACACTTCCGCCTCGCGGAGAAGATCATTTCTCTGTTCCTGTCCCGCACTGGTTTCTCGCAACAGGATGTGCTCGTCCTGAATGGGATACCCCGGCACACGGGGCAGGCACAAGACATCGCGATGATTGCCGATATTCACGCACTTGTTGTCCTGGATTGTTCCGAAGACGATGTTGTTAACCGCATTCGGAGCAATGTGGGTGGGGACAGGACAGAGCGGGGAGATGATAAGAACGAGTTGATCGCAAAAAAACTCAAAATCTTCCGGGAGCGGACAGCACCGCTCGTAATGTACTATTCGCAACGCGGCTGCCGCATCTATCGCGCATCCGTAACAGGAAGTATGACGCCGACCGAGGCTTACCAAAATATCTCAACGCTTGCCGCCGCTGACCCACCAGTCGCCCTTGTCGCTGAACCACCACAGTGATGAGTCGGTCTCCAGGATGGTCTTCGCGAGATCCCGTGCCGCATCGGTCACGAGCCGCCTGAGCGAGAATTCGAGCCACTCGTCGGCATATTCATTTCCCAGGTCTTTGTACTCCTTGAGCGCCAGGATCATCTCGATCTGGTCCGCATCGCGCGCAAGCTTGGCTTCCTCGGTTTTTCCCTCAATGAATTCGAGTACCAACTCCCTGATCTCCTGCCCGAAGGGGAGCGTCCGCGCAAGATCGTCGACCGCTTTTTCCTCATTCGCTTTAACGTACTTTTTGTTGACGTAATTAAGATCGCCGGTCCTCGCTTCCGGCAGGTCGTGAAAAAGGCACATCTTGATCAGCCGGTCCACATTCACGCTCGTGGCCATCTTTCCCAGTGTATAGCCGATGCAGGTCGTGCGAAAAATGTGCTCAGCTACGGACTCGGCGCCGGATCCCAGGAATTGGAACCCGCTCCGCGGCGTTCGCTTGAGCATGCCGGCTTCAAAGAGAAAGTTTGCAATGTTTTTCATGGTTGGTCTTTATACCATGTTTTCCTGCAACTGTAAATAACCTATCTTGCATGGCGTAAACAAAGACGTGAACACATCACTGCAGCACAATGATCCGCACAGGTCATTATCAGTCGATGGATTCCACCCGCATCAAGAGCGGGGTAGGCTAGATAAAGCCGGGATGACGGCTGGGAACCAATCAGAACGTCAATCCCTGTCGTTTCATCAGCAGCTCGCCGAGGTACGATCCCGGTTTCACTTCCGAATTCTTGATCAGCTCGGCGCCTTCAAGTCCGTAAGGCTTCACGCAGGACGCGCAAATATAAAACTTGCAGTCGAAATCCTCGATGAGGCTTTTCATCAGCTCGGCAACCGGAGAAAAGCTCTTCTGCCATGTCATGGATTCGGCAAAACCTTTTCTCGCGATATGGACGCCTTCGTTCATCAGGAAGAAATCGATCTTCGCATCAAAAGCGGCCATGTTGGTCGCTAGCTGCAACGCTCCTGCAGAACGTTCGATCGCATCATAGGAGTGGGTGAGAATAAAAACAAACTCTTTGTTTTTCATAGAGTGCCTCCATCTGTTGTTGTTTTTTAATTGCATGTCT
>JBLMWN010000067.1:0-43701 GCA_050257255.1 Betaproteobacteria bacterium
AATACGGAAGCATCAACGAGTTCAACATTATTCATACAGTCGCGAGTGCCGGAACGCCGATGCCTGCGTTGACGGGAGGAGACATCGACCTTCGCACGCGAACGTTCCACATCGAGAAACCGCAAGAGAGCGGGCTCGTTGGAATGGGGCTTTCTGCGGGAGGACGGCGCCACCTGCTTGACGAACTGGCAATCGACAGCATCCTGACCGCGTTCGTAAACATCGTCAGCTCCGTAAAAGCGCTGTCGTCCTACACGCGGGACGTCGAGCGATTCGCCACGCGGGACCCCCTCACCCACCTCTACAACCAGATCTCGTTCTGGGACCTGCTGGAGTACGAAACCAACCGCTCAAGACGACAGGAATACAAGTTTTCACTCCTCGTGATCGACCTCGACAATTTCAAGTCGATCAACGACACCTACGGCCACGAGACCGGCGATTCCCTGCTTAAGGATTTTTCCGCCGTCCTCAAGCGCGCCGTCCGGGGCGGAGACATCGTTGCGCGGTATGCGGGAGATCAGTTTGCCGCAATTCTTCCGGTCTGCGACGAAAGTCAGGCGCCTATCGTCGCCAAGCGAATCATAGACGGTTTCCATAACAACACGTATCTGCTTGCGAACGGTACCTCCATCAAAGGGAGTGTCTCCGTCGGCGTCGCAGTATTCCCCGACCATGCCAAGGAAGCAAAGGACCTCTTCCTTCTCGCCGACAACATGCTCACCCACGCCAAATCGCTCGGCAAGGACCGGCTCAGTATGCCAAGCGAGCAGGATAACGTGGAAGTGCTGAAAAGCATGGGGGAGAAAAATATCCTGATCCTGGAAGCGCTCGCTCAGAAGAAGGTCGTCCCCTATTTTCAACCCATTATGAATGTGAGGGACCAGCGGATCGAGGCATTCGAAGTCCTCACTCGGATCGTATTGCCCGACCGGGTCATTACCGCCGCTGAATTCATTGAAACGGCTGAGGGGATGGGCGCCATCGCAAAACTTGACTATCAGCTCTTCGAGCACGCGCTCGCCAAAGTGCGGGAGACCAAATATGCGGGAAATCTCTTCATCAATATGTCGCCCAAGGCGCTGGTGCTGAATGAATTCATGCCCACCATCCGGAAAATGATGGGGGATTACGGGCTCGATCCTGCCAAGCTCATCTTCGAGATTACCGAACGCGATACGGTAAAAAATCTGAACCTCATCGAGAAATTCATCCGAGAGCTCAAACTGGAAGGCTTCCGGTTTGCCATCGACGACTTCGGATCAGGCTATTCTTCGTTCCAGTATATCAAAATGTTCCCTGTTGACTTCCTGAAAGTAGACGGCGAATTCATACGGCATCTGACAGGCGACGGGAATGGTAATGTAGAAAAACACATCGTGACCAGCATAGCCGCCCTTGCCGGACATCTCGGCATCAAGACGATCGCGGAATATGTGGAGTCCGCGGAAATCCTGGGCGAGGTCCAATCGGCCGGCATCAACTACGCCCAGGGCTACTATATTCAGAAACCGTCCCCGGACCTGTTCTAAACCGCTCTTACAGCCCTTCGAAACATTTTCTCCCTTCACTCTTTTCCTCCCCCGTGGTATACTGATGCGCCTTCAGAGTACATTTTTTGAGTGCGGAGCATTGTCGTGGAACGTATGAGGTTTGGACAGGATGCCTACCGGTCAGGGCCCCGAAAGCTTTCCCTTCCCGCCAGGCTCATGCCGTCATTCACATTTTACTTCTCGATGCTGCGGATCGTCATGCAGGCAAGCGGGAAAGCAAAACGGGGTAAGTATGATACGAAGGAATGGTGCGAAAGCAGCCTGGCCATATTTCGCGCTCTTGAGCGGGTCGGCGTCAGGATTGAAATCAGCGGCATCGACAATTTTCGCTCCGTCGACGGACCCTGCGTCTTCATCGGCAACCACATGAGCACGCTCGAGACCTTCGTCTTGCCGGTCATCATTGCGCCGATCAAGGAAACGACCTTCGTAGTCAAACAGAGCCTCGTGGAATACCCGGTGTTCAAATACGTGATGCGGTCGCGCAATCCGGTCACGGTAGGCAGGTCAAACCCGCGTGACGATCTCAGGGCCGTCCTGGAGGGCGGTGTCGAACGGCTGAGCGCCGGCATATCGATCATTATCTTTCCGCAGACCACACGGACGCCGGAGTTTGACCAGCAACAGTTCAACACGATCGGGATCAAACTCGCAAAAAGGGCGGGCGTGCCGGCGGTCCCCATCGCGCTCAAGACCGACGCCTGGGGCAATGGCGCGTATCTCAAGGATTTCGGCAGGATCGACCCCGTGAAAGCCGTTCACTTCGCGTTCGGGAAACCGCTCATGGTCAAGGACCGTGGGAATGAGGAACACCGGCAGATTATCGATTTTATCACGGAAAAACTGAAGGGATGGGCTCAGGAGCCGCAGAATCGCGACGCTTGATCTATTAACCGGGAGGGGCGTATAGCGTTATACGCCCTCCCGTCAATTAAGAGAATCTCTTCCGGTTATTCTGGTTACTTGCGTCACCGGGAGGCGCTTTCTTGTCGAAATCCGCGACCAGGCGCCTTTTGAGCATCGGCCTTACTTGCTTTCCTTTGCCCCGATTTTGATCAACTCGACTTCAAAGATAAGCGTTGCGTTCGGACCGATCACGCCGCCGGCCCCACGCTCGCCGTATGCAAGATTAGCAGGGATGAACAGCTGCCACTTCGCGCCTTCTTTCATCAACTGCAGCGCCTCGGTCCAGCCTTTGATCACTCCGTTCACCTGGAAGGTCGCGGGCTCGTTGCGCTTGTACGAGCTGTCGAACTCTGTTCCGTCGATAAGAGTGCCGCGGTAGTGGACCGTGACCGTATCCGTTTCCTTAGGAGACGCGCCCTTTCCTTCCTTGATGACCTTGTACTGCAGGCCGCTCGGCAGGGTCTTTACGCCTCCCTTCTTTTTATTCTCGGCGAGGAATGCATCGCCTTCTTTCTTGTTCTTTTCCGCCAGCGCTTTCATCTTTTCCTGCTGTTTGGCCTGGAATTCTTTCTGAAAAGCAACGAGCGTTTCACGGACTTCCTGCTCGGTCATGAGCGTCTTCGCGCCTGACAGCGCATCCCTCATGCCCTTCACAAGCAGTTCGGGATCAACATCGATTGAATTCTTTTTCAGGCTGTTGCCCATATCTACACCGATTGCATAGCTTACCTTGTCTTTTTGCGTTTTTAATTCGGCCTTCTCTCCTCCAAAAGCGGGGCTTACCGCGAGTGCCATGCACAACGAAATGATCAATACCCGTACGTTCATACCTTCTCCTTTTCTCATCAGAATAACGTCATCCTAAATCGGCAGTTTGAACTACAGATGACGCGGCAAAATCTCAGACCAATAACTTGTGTCAGGCAAGAATTCTTCCAAGGTTAAATCATGTTCTTGCCTTGCGGCGCTGAAACACCCGTGCCGCTGAGAAGCGCCTGCTTTTGGTTACCCATGGTTGAATGTTATTGGAATATTCTCGAGGTGAGCCTCTCCTGTTGTCTCAAGCCTTTTTAGGAAACAGTAACCTAACAGTACCAGCTTTCATACCGTTTGTCAATGTTCCGGCCGTACCCCCCGGACACTGACGCCGGGCATCAGAGCGCCATATCGAGGAACGTGAAGAGGAAAATGACCGTGCTGATGTAGCCGTTCATATTGAAGAATGCAAAATTAAGTTTCGAGAGATCGTTCTCCTTGACGAGGGTATGTTCATAAACCATCAGGCAGAGAGAGACAAAGACCCCTGCGATATAGAGCCAGCCGAGTGACAGCAGCCGGGCAAGCCAGAAAAGCGCCGCCATCGTGACCGCGTGAGACGCCCGTGATATCCAGAGCGAGCGCCTGATCCCGAAGCGCTGCGGAATGGAATGGAGACCCGTCTTCCGGTCGAAATCGATGTCCTGGAGCGCATAGAGAACGTCGAACCCGAGGAGCCAGAACAACACCGCGGCACCGAGCACGAGGGCCGGGGGCTCGATCCTCCCCGAGACGGCGATCCATGATCCGATCGGGGCAAGGGAGATGGCAAGCCCGAGGAAAGCGTGCGAAAGGAACGTAAACCGTTTGGTATAGGAATAGAAAAACACCACCGCAAGCGCAACAGGCGCGAGGTACAAGCTGAGCATGTTCAGCCGATAGGCGGCGTACAAGAGCAGGAACGACGAGGCCGCGGTGAAGAGGATGACCTGCCGCGGTGTAACGAGACCTTTCGGCAGCGCCCGTTCTCTGGTCCGGGGGTTCCGCGCATCGAACGTCCGGTCCGCCCAGCGGTTGAAACCCATGGCGGCGGAACGCGCGCCGAACATGGCCACGGCGATCCAGAGGATCTTATCCCACGACGGGATGCCCCGTGCCGCGAGCAGGGCGCCGGTGAATGCAAAAGGCAGGGCAAAGATCGTATGTTCGAACTTGATCATCTCGAGGATGATCTTGATTTTTTTCAGCATGCCAAGGGCCTCAGAGTGTACACGGGCGGTCTACTTTCATTTTGTTGTCAGTTGCTTCTTCTCCCACTCCTCGATCTTTTGCCTGATCTCCGGCACGGCCCTCCGTGCAGCCTCGATCCCCGCCTGCATGCACCGTTTCTTCTGGGTGAAGTCGAGCATTGCCACGTCGCCCACGGCCGGCGTGATGAGCACATCGGCGGCCTTCTTCTTCTGGTTCGCATTTTCGTTCATGATGATCGTGACCGCCTGCAGCATCACATCCACGAGGTTCGTGATATTGAAGTTCGTCACGTTCTCACCGATATCCACGGCAATGACGACATCAGCGCCTCTTTCCCGTGCGACGGAGATGGGAATGTTGTCCACGACGCCGCCGTCAACGAGGAGCCTGCCCTGATATTCCACGGGATTGAACACGCCCGGGATGGCGCTGCTCGCCCGCACGGCCCTTGCCACCGGGCCGTGATCGAGCACCACGCGCGTGCCGCGGTTCAGATCGGTCGCGACCGCGGCAAAAGGCAGCTTCAGCTGTTCAATGTTCGCGACGGGAACCTTGTGCTTGACGAATGCTTCGAGTTTGTCGCCCTTGACCGGCCCCATACTGGTAATTGCCGACAGGAGCGCATAATCGAAGACATCGTCCTTTTCAAGCGCGAAGGCCGTCCATTCCAGATCGAAACTGTTCATGTCGCAGGCATAGATCGCGCCGATGAGGCTGCCCACGCTCGTCCCGACGACCATGTCGATCGGGATCTTCTCCTGCTCAAGCACGCGGATCACACCGACGTGCGCGAAGCCCCGGGCCGCGCCGCCGCCGAGCACGAGCGCGATCTTCGGCCTCGGCATCTCGGCGACCGGGGGCGCCTGCGTGGAAGCGCAGGAAGCAAACAGCAGAATCAGAACACTGGTCATCAGCAGCCTGGCGTATTTCATACGTTCCATCGCCTCGATTCTCATGCGAAACTGTATTCTGTCCGTTGGACGTTGAACTAGGTTCTGTATCCCCGTTCCAGCAGCTTTACGACTTCGTAATACAGCGTCTTCACGATCTCGTCGTACTCCTTGCCGTCGGGATAGATCGGTTTGCCGATGGAGACGACGATCTTGGCAGGCCGAGGAAAACTCCTGCCCGGCGGCAGCATTTCGTAGGTTCCCCGGATAGCTACCGGGACGAGCGGAATATTCAGTTCCTTCGCGATGATCCCCACACCCTTCTTGAACTCCTTGATGCTCCCGTCGCGTGACCGGCTTCCCTCGGGGAATACGCAAAGGACCTTGCCCCGGCGAAGGACATGGGCCGAAAGCTGCATCGCGCTCGAGAGCCGCGTCTCCATGTTCACGGGGATCACATGGATACGTCTGGCTATCCTGGAAGTAACAGGACCGCCGAAATAATCCGTTGTCCCGAGGAAGAAGGTCTGCGATGCGATCTTCCAGGGTATTTTGCTCATGACCGCCGCCGCATCGACGAGGCTCAAGTGGTTCGGCGCGATGATGAAAGGTCCTGTCGCGGGCAGGTTCTCCGCGCCGCGCACCGACAACTGTCCGTAAATCGTGAAGATGCCTTTGAGCACGAGCTTCAGAAGGCGCAGGGCGACAGCGCAGAAAGCGCCCGATTCGAGTTTGATCGACGCTTTCAGTTCCTCCGTAGGCTCCTGAGCGAGGATATCGGCCCAGGACATCTTTACGCTCTTGCCGGACGCCGACGGTCCCGAAGCCAGCAGTTCCTTGATCTTAAGGACAGCGTCCTTCACGGTAAAGACCTCTGAACCGAAGGAGTCGGGCAGGCTGACGCCGAACGATTTTTCGATGCTCACAACCAGTTCCACGCGGGCAAGCGAGTCCAGCCCGAGGTCAAGCTCCAGATTGTCGTCCGGCACGATGTTCTTCTTTGCCGAGAACGGCTCGAGGCAGGTCACGAGCTTTTTCATCACCGGGTCAGCAAGCAACCCTGCGTCGAATTCCTGGACCGCCTTTTCCGCGCGCTCTCCTGCCTGATCGTAGAGCTCCCTCACTTTGCTCCGCCGAAGCTTGCCCAGGCGCGTGACCGGCAAGGGGTCCTTGAAGATTTTGAGTCCCGTGATCCGCTTATAGGACGGCAGGTCCTTCGCGAGGTCTTCGATCTCAAAGGCAATGGTCTCGCGCGAGTTCGACAGGTTCACCTTCCTGAGGTAATCGAAGTCCGGGACTACTGCGGCCTCAAGCCCGCGTTCGCCCTGGATAAGGCAAATTTCCTTGATGGACGGGATCTGCTTGTAGAACTTCTCGAGTTCGTCGGGAAATATCTTCTTTCCCGTCGAAAGCACAATCATTTCCTTCGATCGCCCGGTGATGAAGAAGTATCCGTCCTTGTCCCGGTACCCTAGGTCGCCCGTGTAGAGCCAGCCGTCCCTCAACACTTCGGCAGTCTCCTGAGGTTTCTGGTAGTATCCCAGCATGACATTCGGCCCGCGTACTGCGATTTCTCCCTGTCCGCTTTCGTCCGGGTTAGCGATCCTTACCTCGACCCCGGGGACGGAGATCCCGATGGATCCCGCTTTCTGTTTCGCAATGGGATTGAAGGTGCAGACGGGCGATGTCTCGGTAAGACCGTAGCCCTCGATGAGGGTGAACCCAAGGTTTGTCATGTCGGTATACACGTCCGGTTCGAGCCGGGCCCCGCCGCTTGCGGCAAGCTTGAACCGCTTCCCGAACCTGGCATGCACCGAGCCGAAGAGCGCTTTGCCGATGTTGACGCCCGTCACGTTCCGGACAAGGCCGCTGATGCCGAGCAGGAACTTCACGAGCATCCTCACCAACGCCGGTTTTTTTTGAATCCCGTCGAAGATGGCCCGGCGCAATCCCGCGAACAGTTGGGGAACGCCAACGAGCACGCTGATGCCTGTCTCCTGAATGCAGGCAAGGATATCCGGGCCTTTCAGACTGTTCAGGATCGTTACTGTCGAGCCCACGGAAAGCGACAGCAGAATGCAGGCGATTGCCGGATAGGTATGATGGAGCGGAAGGAGGCAGAGGAGGTTGTCCCTGTCATCGATGAGGTTTAGCTTGACCACGCTCTCGCAGTTCGACGCGAGGTTTCTGTGGGAGAGCATGACGCCTTTGGGGTCGCCGGTCGTGCCGGAGGTATAGAGCAGCGCGGCGAGGTCGTCTGCGGCCGGCGCCGGCGGAAGAGCGGCGTCGGGAAAAGCCGTGACCATGCCGGAGAACTGCGTTTCCCCGTTCCGGTCGAATGATATGATCATGAACGAGCCGGTGCGACGAAGCTTCTGTCTCGTTTGGGCCGACACAAAGACTGCCTTTGTACCGGAGCTGAGGAGGAGCAGCGCAACCTCCTTGTCCGTCAGCTGCGCGTCGAGAGGTACGATGACCGCGCCCAGGGCGACGACCGAGAGATAAGCGATCATCCACTCGGGCCGGTTTTCGGAAATAAGGGCCAGCCGATCGCCTTTCACGATTCCCTGCCCTGCAAGCGACCGGGACACCGAAGCCACGGCCTTGATGAGTTCCCGGTACGTATACCGCTGATACCCCTCGCCGGTCTTTATCTGGACGGCAATATGATCGGGATAGCGTAAAGCGGTCTCCTGGATGCTGGTCAGGATCATTTCATGCCTCTGCCGCGCTGTGATAGCGCACGTACAATATCATCAACCGATAAAAACAGAATATAATGGAGCAGTGGGAATGTCAATGGAGAATTCAGGGGGGAAATAAAAAGCGCAACGGAAGCGCTCATCGGGTCATATGCCTTGCGTTCGTCGGCGTCATCAGTCCTTGGACGCCTTTTGTACGTCCTGTCCTGCCTTTTTCCATGTCTTCTTCGCGTTTTTGTCCACGGTTTTCCAGTCCTGCTTCGCCTTCTTGTCAACGGCCTTCCAGGTTTTTTTGGCGTTCTTATCAACGGTCTTGGCCACCTTTTTCATGCCCTCGTGGACTTCATTAATGCCTTCCTTTGCCGAGTTCTCGTCATCGGCAAAGCTCATCGCCGGAGCAAGCAGGAAAAACAGGGCCAGAAACATAGCAAGGACACGCAGGAGGTCCTCCTCTTTATTGAAAAACTTGCAATGATCGCTGATACCATACACCGAGGGGGGAAAATTGTCAAGACAGGCGCTGCCGCTTGTTAAACATCTATTTGCTTGACTCTTCCGTTTTCTTTGCTTAAACTTGATTATAATAAGAGTAATACGTGTCGCAAAATCGAGAGATCAGGGCTGAGAAGCAGCCGGTTGCGGGTACTTCTTTGCCCAATCCGTATTTTCCTAATTCTATTTTCCGGATACTATGAAGGAGGATCCTATGCCTAAATATCCCCAGCAATATACCAGCATCATGAAAAAGTACAAGGGAGTGATAAAGGCCCTCGACGGCCTCGGCAGGGCGGCCAAGTCAGCGGGGCCGCTCAATAAGAAAATGTCGGAGCTGATTCAGCTCGCCGCAGCAGCAGCCATACACTCCGAAGGATCGGTTCATTCCCACACCCGGCGCGCCCTGGCTGCCGGGGCAAAGCCGGACGAAATCCGCCACGCGATCGTTCTGCTCACCAGCACCATCGGCTTCCCCACGGTTTCGGCCGCGCTTTCCTGGATCGATGACTTACTGGAAAAAAAGTAACTGATATAACAATGGTCTCATAATAGTCTGTACCCTCTTGTCCGTCATTCCTGCGAAAGCAGGAATCCAGGATATAGTATATAACAAAAAACCACTGGATTCCGGGTCAAGCCCGGAATGAACGCTTTGAGGATAGTTTAAAATCGATAGGGCGATGTCCGTTCTATTATGAGACCATTAATAATTCAGACGAATTATTGCATCGTGCCGAACATAATGCACTCGTAAAAACCGGGTTCAACCGCAGAGTCACAAAGGACATGAAAAAAAATTCAGCGTTCAAGACGCATTGCTCCGTGTCTTAGTTACTCCGTGGCAGATTTTGACTTTTTACGATTGGATCAACCATGGCGACGAAAATTCAACGAGGAAAGGTATGGTATGGCAATGACGAAAGTAACAATTACCCGAGAAGAGTGCATCAGCTGCGAATCTTGCTGGACCGTCTGCCCCGAGTTTTTCCAGCAGAACTCCACGGACAGCTGGAGCGAAGTCGTTCCGAGGTACCGGACCGGCGGGGATCCCGCCGAGGGGGAAGCGCCCGCGGAACTCCTGGACAAGGTGCAGGAAGCGTCGGACTCATGCCCGGTCCAGATCATCCATGTGGGATGACATTTACACATCGGCACATTCTTTGAACAAGTGAAGGTCATTTTTCACACGAAGCTACAAAACCGAAGAGAACGATGGCTTACAATCAATTTGATTTTTCTTCGGGCCATCGTGGCTTCGGGAGAGACAGGCATTTTTTGATTTAATCAATCATGCCTCTGAAGATCGACGTCTATATGTCCGAGATCTGCGGGTCCTACCATCAGCTCCGCGAGAACCTCGACCGGGCCCTCGCGGAGCTCGAGATCGACGCCGACGTGCGTTATCAGACGCTCTATTATGACGACGCCGTCAGCCGCGACATCAAAGGCTCGCCATCCATCTGGATCAACGGAAAGGACGCCTTCAAAGGCGGGAACCCGCCCGGCATCACCTGAAGGATGTACAGGGACGAGTCCGGGAGACTCGGGAACGTTCCGTCCGTGGAGATGCTGAAACGGGCCATCCGAAACAACCTGTCGGACGCCTCATGATGGGTGAACCTGAAAAGAGCATTTGGGCACGAAAGAGGCGAATTAACACAAGATAAATGCAGATAAAGTGTAGAGCAAGACATTCACCTGTTCGGTGATCCTCATCACGAGAAAATCCGCTGTTATCCGACTCTTATCCGATTTGATCTGTTTCAAATGCCGTTTTTAAGGTGAAAGGAGCCCCAGGAATGAAATCGCAGGAGCCACTCATCCTCCTTGTCATCGTCGGCATCAGCCTTTTCGTATCCGCCATCCGCCCCTATAACGGTCTGACCTGGCTGCTCGAGGTGTCGCCTGTACTCATCGCTGCGCCGATTCTGGTTGCTACGTACCGCGGATTCCCGCTCACCCCGCTCCTTTACCGGCTCATTTTTATTCATTCGCTGATTCTCATCGCCGGCGGCCACTACACGTATGCTCGCGTTCCGCTCGGCACCTGGGCGCAGAATTTTTTCCATCTTGCAAGGAATCATTATGACCGGCTGGGCCACTTTGCGCAGGGGTTCATTCCCGCGATGGTCGCACGGGAGATTCTGTTAAGGAAGTCACTGTTGCGTCCGGGCAAGTGGCTTTTCTTTCTCGTGGTGTGCGTCTGCCTGGCTTTCAGCGCCTTCTATGAGTTCATTGAGTGGTGGACGGCTGTCATCATAGGACAAGCCGCTACGGACTTTCTCGGAACCCAGGGCGATGGCTGGGACACGCAGTGGGACATGTTCATGGCCTTTGTCGGCGCTATAACCGCACAGCTCACTTTATCCAGACTGCATGATCAGGAACTGGAGAGCCTCAGCACAACCGAAACGGAAGCAAAGACGTCGAAAATATAAACATCTATGACAAAACATCTCGTCTTCATAGGCGACTCCCTGACTCAGTGGTTCGACTGGCAGCTACGGTTCCCTGATTATACGGTAACCAACCTCGGTATATCCGGGGAACCGGTCGAGGGCTTGCTGGAACGACGAGACCGTATCCGCGCGCA
Organism: Betaproteobacteria bacterium; assembly: GCA_050257255.1. Lineage (GTDB taxonomy): Bacteria > Nitrospirota > UBA9217 > UBA9217 > UBA9217 > JAJYKN01. The sequence goes on from JBLMWN010000067.1 coordinate 11,147, forward strand.
AATCGTCAACCCGGACTACATCTTCCTCATGACCGGCATCAACAACATTGCGAACGAGCAGTACGACATCGCTCTCCCCTATCGCGAGATCGTGCGGAATTTAACCACGTGGTACAAAAAATCGAAGGTCGTAGTCCAAAGCATCCTGCCCGTGACGCTGGAATGGATCAGCAACAACGTCATCAAAGACACCAACCGCCATCTCGAACAGATCGCGCGGGAATACGGTGCAGAGTATCTCGACGTCTACAGTCTCTTTGTCGATTTAAGAGGGAATCCGAGGCGCGGCTATCTTTCCGACGACGGCGTGCACCTGAGCAGCAAAGGGTATGAGGTGTGGGCGGACGAGGTGGAATGGTTTTTGAAGAGGTAGTTCAGAAATCTGCAGACCCAATAGCCACATTTCATCGGGACGGTCCCTTGCGCGGTTCAACTGGCTGAGAAACTTGTCGGTCGAGCCTGACGTGCAAAAGGCCGCATCTCACTTCCGCCTTATCCGGAGGGGAACAATGAGAACCGCATTACTGATCTTCACAATGACAATTATGGTATTCGCTTGCACTAGCGAGCCGCGATCAGCATATGATCGCGCTGGCTTGGATCAAAGATATCAGGCGGTGTATGATCTCACCAAAGATCTCGCTTGCACTGATTCCGCCGAATGCTTAAGCATAGGTATCGGCTCGAAGCCTTGCGGCGGACCATGGCGATATCTCGTGTATTCAACGGCGACAGTGGATTCAGAGAAATTAAAATCAGCAGTCGCCGATCTTAATGGTTATGAGGCTGGGTACAACCAGCAAGAGGGACTCTCATCGGATTGTAGTCTTGCCCCTCCTGCAATCCGAGTTGCGTGAATTATAATTGCGTCGATCTAAATGCAACACAATAGTCGTTTTGCGGTACAGATGATAGGCACAATACAAACTATTAACGTGCCGTTCCACGCCGACCGCTTCGCAGGGTCTGAACTCATCGTTATACGTGAGGGGTTTCTCGTGCAGATTAGACACGAAAGAGAGTTAGATACGGCAGGCGTACGGGCGGTGAACGAGGCTGCTTTTGAAACAGCAACGGAAGCCAAACTCGTTGTAGCGCTGCGTGAACAAGCGCGCCCGGTGATCTCCTTGGTTGCAGATGATGAAGGCGTAATCGTTGGCCATATCATGTTTTCGCCCGTCGTGCTCGAAGGACATCCCGAACTGAAAATCATGGGTCTCGCGCCAATGGCGGTCCTACCAGAGCGTCAGCGAAAAGGCATAGGGTCCGCGCTGGTGCGTGCCGGTCTAGAAGAGTGCAAAAAACTCGGCTTCGGCGCTGTCGTTGTACTGGGTCACCCGGAGTACTACCCACGGTTCGGCTTCCTACCATCTGCGCGCTTTTGTATTGGCTGCGAATACGAAGTGCCGGAGGATGCGTTCATGGTCAAGGAACTGTACCCGGGTTATCTCCTCGGCGCAACAGGTACCATCAAGTATCATGCAGCGTTTTATACCGTATAACACGGCACACCAGCCGACGCTAGGCCACGTTGCGGCCTTCCTCGGCTGAACTCATTATTATAAGAAAGGAAACGAAACATGTCTACCTTCACATCCAGGAAAATCAAAATTCGATTTGTGCAACGGTTTCAAGCTCCACCCAGCAGGGTATTCCCACTTCTTTGTCCGGTTCGTGAATATGAATGGATTGAACCTTGGCAATGTGAAATGCTCCACTCCGATTCAGGCATTGCCGAAAAAAACTGCGTCTTCAGAACACATTCCCCCGGAGAGTCGTCAGACGACGTATGGGTAATCAGCCATTACGAGCCAAATACTAGAATTGAGTTTGTCCGTGTGAACGCGCTCAGGACAACGTGTCTCTCCATAGCGCTCACAGACAATGGTGATGGTACAACAAGCGCAGTAAACGAACAGCTCCTCGTTGGCCTCACTGAACAAGGAAACCAGTTACTCGACAAAATGTCAGAAGGCTTTTCCTTTGAGATGCGTATGGGAGAAGCCATGCTTAATCACTACCTAACTACCGGAAAAAGATTACCCTTCCAGGATGCAATTGCAATAGCCTCGAAACAGAACTGAATAGCCGCCAAACAAGTCGCGCTTACGTCATCCCGTCCCGCTAAAGCGGGATTGCGTCCGCGGGGTCGAGGTCCGGGACCACGGATCACCCTCCTGCCATCACTCTCCCAATCCTCTCTTTTTCTGCTAAAATTAAATTGATAACATAAAGGACTTATTTAGTCCTCTTAGATTGTACGTGTTTTAAGGGACAAATGTACTTTGGTAATACTATTGGATTCGGCTTTTACTTTTAGTGCTTTTGGGCGGCGCGGGCCTCGCCTCAACGTTTATAACTCTTGGCTTGATCGATGAATATCACCTCATCGTAAATCCGCTTGTTACGGGGGGGAGGTAAACCATTGTCCAAAGATGTGAAGGAGCGGCACAAACTGAGTCTGATCAGCACAAAAACATTTACATCGGGCAAAGTGGTGCTGCATTATTATAGCAAAGCGCCGGCGTGAAACCGGCAATTGAAACAAGGAGGTAAATCAACATGGCAACGACAAAAAATAAAGATGAACTGATCATCACGCGCATATTCGACGCATCGCGTGAAAAAGTGTGGAAAGCCTGGACCGACCCTGAACTCCTTAAACGCTGGTGGGGCCCGAAATACTTCACGGCTCCCGTCAGCAAGATCGATTTCCGCGTGGGCGGCAAGTATCTCAGCTGCATGCGCGGTCCCGACGGCAAGGATTACTGGTCAACGGGCGTTTATCGCGAGATTATTCCCAACGAGAAGCTTGTCGTGACCGACAGCTTTGCCGATGAGAAGGGCAATGTCGTCCCGGCCTCACATTACGGCATGGCAGGCGACTGGCCGCTTGAGCTGCTGGTGACGGTCACATTCGAGGAGCTGGGCAACAAGACGAAAATGATCCTGCGGCATGAGGGCATTCCGTCGGGCATGATGCGAGAACTGACCGAAACCGGCTGGAGCGAGTCCTTCGACAAGCTCGCGGAAAGCATTATTACGGGCGGGACTAGGATTATTGCTGAACGGGGGAAACAAGAGGTCATTATCACAAGGGTCTTTGATGCGTCCCGAGATCTCCTGTTTAAGGCGCACACGGATAAGAACCTGATACCGCAGTGGTGGGGACCGGCGCGCTTCAAAACCACGACCGACAAGCTGGACGTAAAACCGGGCGGTCTCTGGCGTTTTGTCCAGCGCGACGCCGCGGGTTCTACGTATGCGTTCCATGGCGTATATCACGAGCTCTCTCCTGAACGGATCGTCGGCACCTTTGAATTCGAGGGCATGCCGGGCCGGGTATCGCTTGACTCAGTGACGTTCGAAGAGATGGGAGGCAAAACGAAGCTGATCGAAAAAACCGTCTTCCAATCGGTCGAAGACCGCGACGGCATGCTCAAGGAAGGGATGGAGGAAGGGGTGTACGAAAGCATGGACCGTCTTGCAGAACTTCTGGCAAAATTAGCGATCGGAAGAAAAGCAGCCTGACGCTCCGGATGTCGGTTTGTAGTGCGTCACAAAGTCCTTTACGGCAATTTTCATTCTGGGAAACGGAGCATCACGCCTTTCCAAACAAGGTAGAGTCTTCACTTCATTGAAGGTGAAAATTGCAAAGAACGGCGGGACGCACTACACGCGCTTGCGGTAAGCCTCATGAAGCGATTTCCTCCATCAGGCTTGCACACGGCAAGATCTCGATCTTTTACTTCTATTGTGCCGGTATTCGTCTGCGTGTTCTGCCGGAGCAGAACCTGTGATTTCAAAGACGAAAGCGGGTAAGAGAGAGTTATGAGAAAAATATTTGTGTTCAACCTGGTATCGCTTGACGGCTACTTTGAAGGACCGAACAAAGATTTAAGCTGGCATAACGTGGATGGGGAATTCAATGAATACGCCATCGACATGCTCGATTCCGTGGACTTGCTTTTGTTCGGGCGCGTGACCTATGAGCTCATGGCAGGCTATTGGCCGACCTCCGATGCGATCAACAATGACCCGATCGTCGCCGGAAAGATGAATGCGTTACCCAAAATCGTCTTTTCAAAAACCCTGGAAAAAACCGAATGGAACAATACACGCTTCCTGAAAGGTGTTAATCCAAAAGAAATCGAGAAAATGAAACAGGGGTCAGGGAAGGACATGGTGATACTTGGCAGCGGCAGCATTATGGATGAGTTTGCGAAGCGCGGCTTGATCGATGAATACCGGATCATGGTGAATCCGATTATCCTGGGTGAGGGAACCCCTCTGTTCAACGGGGTTAAAGGCAGAATGAATTTGAAGCTGACAAGAAATCGGGCGTTTCGGAATGGGAATGTTTTGCTGTATTATCAGCCTGACTGGGGAGGATCAAAATGACACGAAAGCTCAAGCGCTTCCTGCAGCCCGTATCTCAACAGGCCATTGGATCGGCGGCTCTTCTTCTGCTCCGTCTCGTCGTTGGTGCTGCATTCGTAATCCATGGATCGCAAAAGATGCAAAACCCCTTGGGTTGGATGGGTCCCCAATCTCCTGTTCCCGGCTTTTTCCAGCTTCTCGCCTCGATCTCGGAGTTCGGCGGGGGAATTGCCTGGATACTCGGGTTATTGACCCCGCTCGCAGGGCTGGGGATCGGCTGTACCATGGCAGCTGCCGTCTACATGCACTCGATAGTGATGAAAAACCCCTTTGTGAATCTGACAGGAGGACTTTCATACGAGTTGGCGTCAGCCTATTTGTGCATCGCGATTGTGCTCATTGTGCTGGGACCGGGAAGGTTCTCGTTGGACAATAAAATATTCGGAGGGCGAACCGGAACAAGCAATGACGAATAAGGACCATTTTTTTCTGCGCCGCCGATCACAGCGCCGCAGACATGCGAGGGGGCCTTCTGTTTTACCTGTCAACAAGGCCGCCCGTGAACGGCCCGAAGGAAGTAACAAGACGTGAAAAAAGTCACCTTTGACATATCAATGTCGCTGGATGGTTATATCACCGGCCCGAACAGCAGCATTGAGCGGCCCCTGGGCGAAGGGGGTGAACTACTTCATCAGTGGCTGTACCGTCTGGCGTCCTGGCGCAAGCGCCACGGCATCAATGGCGGCAAAATAAACAAGGACGCCAGTGTTCTCGATGAGTCCTTCAAGAGAACCGGTGCGGTCATCATGGGAAGACGAATGTTCGACTACGGCGTAAAATATTGGGGGGACAATCCTCCCTTTCACGTGCCGGTCTTTGTTCTTACTCATGAGCCCCGCGAAAAACTGGTCAAGGAAGGAGCAACCACGTTTACCTTCGTGACCGACGGCATCAAAAGCGCTTTGAACAAGGCAAAAGCATCTGCAGGTAACAAGAATGTTGCAGTAGCCGGCGGAGCGGAAACGGCCCAGCAGTTCATTAAGGCCAGGCTCCTGGACGAGATCCAGATCCACCTGGTGCCCATCCTTCTGGGCGGAGGCATCCGCTTGTTCGATCATATCGGCAGCGAGCTGGTAACATTGAAAAGGACAAAGGTAATCGAGTCCCGCCGGGTCACCCATATCAGGTTCCGCGTCGCAAAGTGACTTCACAAGGAACATTATCATGAGAACAGTGCTCGTAACCAAGTACGAGACACGGGACGGCGTTATGATCTCGTGCTGAGCTGCTCTCTTCTGCTGGGACGAAAGACTTGTGGGGACAAATTAGATTACACGGGGTCGACATGAGAAAGTTAACCGTATTCAACTTCGTAACATTGAATGGCTACTATAAAGGACCGAAAGAAGATATCAGCTGGCATAGGCATGGCGCAGAAGAAAATGAATATGCTGCCGAGGGACTCAAATCCGGGGGCGCGCTTCTCTTTGGACGAGTGACCTATGAGCTCATGGCAAGCTACTGGCCGACGCCGATTGCGATCAAAAATGACCCGATCATCGCTGAAGGAATGAATCGTGCAGACAAAATTGTCTTTTCAAGGACACTGGAAAAAGTCGAGTGGTACAATACCAGGCTGGTGAAGGACAACATTGTGGAAGAAATAAAAAAAATGAAGCAGATGCCCGGGAAGAATATGACGCTGCTGGGCAGCGGCAGCATTGCAACCCACTTTGAAGAACGGGGTTTGATCGATGAATATCAGATCATGGTGGATCCCGTTGTCCTGGGCGACGGCACGCCAATATTCAAAGGCATCAAGCACAAGCTGGACCTGAAACTTACAACGACAAGAACATTTAAGAGTGGCGTTGTTCTTCTTTGCTACCAGCCTGCTCATAAATTCGCGGATGAACTTTAAAGCGGCCACCCTCTATGGATTTCGTTGTAGACTTCACGTAACCATCTCCGGCACGATCATCCATTCCACTGCCCAGCGGCCGTCTTCGAACCGCTTCAGGCAGACAATGCCCCCCATCTTGAAATCGATGAACGTCTTCTCCTTCTCCCCGCAAAGGAGAATGCCGGAAAGCTTCGCCATGTACGGAAGGTGCCCCACAAGCATGATATCTTCATTCATCCCTGCAAGACGCCTGGCCCAGACTTCGGGATCATCCATCGGCGCGAGATCATCGGTCTGGGATATGTCCTTTTCCGGCTTGAGATGGTCGGCGAGTATCTTCGCAGTCTGCATGGCCCGGGTCTTGCCGCTGTGGAATATCCGGCTGACGCGCATAATTGTGTTCCCCGCATCGGCTGCGACCTTCGTCACATCGTCGATTCCCTTTTCCGTGAGTCCCCTCGCCGGATCCTCCTCTTCTTTCCTTGCCTCGCCGTGTTGTACGAGATAAAGAAACATGCCGTCACCTCGTTGATAAAATATTGACGCAGAATGAGGCCTGCGGCTATATACAAAAAAATAAACAACCATGACGCGCCCTTTGGGTGCGTAGTACCATGGATATTCACAGCTATAGTATAATTATACCGTAAAGACATCGGAGATTGCCTCATGAAATGGCCAAAAACGTTCACAATCAAAGAGGCTCGAGAGCTTCAGAACCGGCTTCGTGAGAAGGTGCGCATATCGCCTCTCAAAACAGAGCCGCGGTACGTCGCAGGCCTTGACGCAGCGTTCTCGGGAGGCCGCGTCTTCGCCGCCGCATGTCTCTATCTTTTTCCGGAGCTTTGCCTCGTCGAGCAGCAATCCTCTGTTCAGGAACTCTCATTCCCCTATGTCCCGGGTTTCCTCTCGTTCCGCGAAGGGCCGGCGATCATTGCGGCTCTCAGAAAATTATCACACAGGCCCGACCTCATCCTCGTCGACGGACAGGGCATTGCTCATCCGAGAGGCATCGGGATTGCTTCCTCCGCAGGCGTGCTAACGGGCATACCCGCGATCGGCTGCGCCAAATCGAGGCTTCTCGGTGAATATGAAAACCCGGGGAAAAAGAAAGGCGATTGGTCTCCGCTCATGCTTGAGAACAACATCATCGGGGCGGTTTTGAGGACCCGGGACAATACGCGACCGCTCTTTATATCTCCCGGCCATAAGACCGACCTCAACTCAGCAATCCGCCTCACCCTTGCCTGCACCGGAAGGTACAGAATTCCCGAGCCACTCAGATGCGCGGACATGCTATCGAAGAAGATTAAGAAAACGCATTCCTGATATCCCTCAACCTAAGAACAGCACTGGGTGAATTCTCTTCTTGCCGTGCGGCTTTGAAACAATCGGTGCTCATCCGCGTTGATTCGTGGTTACATACACTTTTCAGGTTCGACGACTCTGAAATTTTGCGCCATTTAAAGCCGAATTGTGGTATCATGTGGATTCGCAATGACGGTTAACCAATAGCGGGGATTTTAGTCATGAACAAGCTCAGGTTTAACAACTGTATCATTCTCTGCGTTGTGTTTCTCTACTGTACATTCTCTGCCCTTGCTCAAGCAGAGCAGGCGAGTACCCCTGCGGATGTTCCAGCTCAGGAAGTGCAGCCCGAGAAGGACGCGTCGTCGGAAGCGCCCGTCGAGTTCAACAAAGACTATTTCAAAGCGTATGTCACGGACTTCAAGAGCATCATTACATCACCGGGACGATGGGACTCATCGGACTGGATCACGGCATCGATTGTCACGGGCATATCGGTGGGATTGTTCACGCAGGATGATAAGATACAGACCTGGGTCCAGAAACACAAGAACAGGACAACGTCACATCTCTCAGACGATGCAAAGCAAATAGGTGCTTATTCCGTCCCAGCCGTGATAGGACTTGGCCTTTACGGCTATGCGGCTTCGGATGCAAAAGCCAAGAAAACCTTCCTGCTGAGCGCGGAGAGTTTCATCGTCACGGGCGCCTTCGTACAGGTTCTCAAGCGCTCCACCGGTCGGCACCGACCCTTTACTGGAGACTCGCACGACACGTGGTCCGTCCCAAGCATTTCAGGCAATAATGACCACCACTCGTTCCCCTCTGGCGATGCCTCGTCCGCGTTTGCAATCGCGTCGGTCGTGGCTTCGGAATATAACAATGTGATAGTTCCTCCTCTGGTCTACACCGCATCGACCCTCATCGCCCTTGTGCGCGTGCATAACAATGGCCATTGGTCGTCCGATGTATTCGTCGGATCGGCCATAGGATACTTTACCGGGAAGGCGATCGTCGCTTCGCACCGGGGAAGCGGGGAAAGCAGGCTGAGCCTGGCGCCGATGATGACCGGGGACAGCATGGGAATGTGTTTGGCATACAAGTTTTAGATAATTTGCGCCGATGATAGCGGGAATTATCATTTCTGCGAAGGCAGGAATCCCGTCTGTTGCCTATCGGGCCAATTCCCGTTTGCACGGGAATGTCGGACAGCGGTGAGTCGATTAAGCACGCTCAAGCACAATCGGCAGGTTCGCCTTCGTTTCGAGCGCTTTGAGTACGGCCTCTTTCATCTGTTCTTTCCCCAGGTCTTCCTTGCCTGTCATCGCTTCGATATCGATCCTGACGACCCCGGTGATCTTCAGCTTATCTTCGGGAAACTCTCCATACCCGCCCTCAGGCTGGTATTTCCCCAGCAGCAGCCTAAGACCGTGCAGTCGTTCCGACGGGTCTTCGACCAGATGTGCCCTGCCCTTCATGATCACGCTCTGATAAAGATATTCGGCGCGGCAGGGACTCCCCGTGCTCTTTACGAGCGCGATCGGCAGGTCCGCTTCAAAGCAGACGCGATTGTCCCGCCTGATATCGTCGATCTTCTCGCCTTGCATTGCCGTATGAAAATATATCTTTCCGTCCTCATAGGCAAAGTTCAGAGGTTTGACCATGGGATAGCCGTCCCTCGTGACAGTCCCGAGCCTGCCGACGTGGCAGGTATTCAAAAGTTCTGTCACGACCTTTCTGTCTTTGATCTCTTTCTTTGACTGCCGCATGGCTCGCTCCTCACAACAATGCCACAGCAAAACTGTTGCACGAAACATTTAAACTACACTGGAGTGCTGCACGGTTGTCAAGAAACGGCCTTATTCGACGAGGTCGGCCTCCACGTCGAGAAAGATCTGCACTTCTTTTCCCGCCACCAGGCCGCCTCCTTCCATCGGTTCACTCCCCCACATGATGCCGAAATCCTCGCGGTTAATAGCTGTGGTCCCGGAAAACCCCACAGTCGTCTCGTCTCCGTAAGGGTTTTTACGCGGCCCGGCATATTCCCCCTCGAACGTGACCGGCAGTGTCCTCCCATGGATCGTCAAATTGCCGCGCACCCGGCACCGGTTGTTATCGAGAAAATCGACCGCCTTGCTCGTGAATGTGATCGTGGGATATTTCCCCTGGTCGAAAAAATCCCCGGTCAGGAGGTGTTCGTCTCTTTTCCGAATCCCTGTAGTGACGCTGGCGACATCTATTTCCACATCAACCGATGTACGGGACGTATCAGCGGGATCAAAATAGATCATGCCTTTCATCTTCGTGAATTGGCCGCGCACATGTGCGAGCGCCATGTGTCTGATCGCGAAGGCTGCGCAGGAATGATCCGGATCGATCATCCATTTGGCCATATTGCATCCCTCCTCAAACCTATTTGTAACAATTATACACGCCCACAGCACAGACTTTTTAAAAAAATCCTGTCTTTTAAAAATTATTTCCAGCGCTCTTCTCTATTGCCAAACCCATAGTCGGAGATTTATAATAATGCGTCAATGTTGACACAAAGGGGGGGTTGGTCTTGAGCATAAAGGTGGTCGCTCTCATCTCGGGCGGGCTGGACAGCGTCCTGGCGGCAAAGGTGATCATGGAGCAGCGCTTCGATGTCATCGGCCTCTACTTCACGTCTGCATTTTCCAAGAGCTACGGGAATGAGCAGGATACCTGTGCAGCGCGGGTAGCCAAGGTCATCGGGATCGACCTCCGCATCACGGATATGGGACAGGACTACATTGATCTGGTCCGGAACCCTGTGCATGGATACGGAAAAAACGTGAACCCCTGCATCGACTGCAAAATCTTCATGCTCAAAAAAGCAAAGGCAATCATGCAGGAAGTGAATGCGCCCTTCGTGGTTACCGGCGAGGTTCTCGGGCAGCGGCCCATGTCACAGCGCCGCGACACCCTACATGTGATCGAGCGTGACGCGGACATGCGCGGCATGATCGTTCGTCCCCTCTCGGCGACATTGCTGCCGCCGACCAACGCCGAGCAGGACGGCCTGATCCAGCGGGAAAAGCTCCTGGGCATCAGCGGGCGTTCGCGCGCGGTTCAGCTGCAACTTGCGGAAAGGTACGGGATCCGCGGCTACTCTACTCCCGCCGGTGGCTGCCTCCTGACGGACAAGAACTTCTCCGACAAGCTGCGCGACCTCTTTCATGAGAAAAAAGCGGTCTCGCCCAACGACATCCGGCTGCTCACCGTCGGCCGTCACTACCGAATCGACGCAGGCAATAAAATCGTGCTGGGTCGCAACAACAAGGAAAATAAGATGCTCATGGCCCTTGCTCCCCATGGGTATCACCTGTTCGTGCCGCATGGCTTTCCGGGACCCGTCGCCCTATTGAGCGGGACCCCCGCGATGGACATCAAACAGACCATTGGACGTCTCATTATCACGTATAGCAAGCACGTCCCCGGCCGCACCTTTCTGATCCGCTATGGCAATGACATCTTCAACCCGGGAGAACCGCTTCCGATCAACGGTTTCCCGTTGCGGCGCGTCGGAGCAGATAATTAAGTTTTCCTAAGTTATCCCGATGAATCGACACTCCTCCGGCTGTTTCATTGACGCCCTCCGAACAACGGCAATGACCCCACCTCACGGCAAATCATGATAGAATAAGAGTGAGCGGTGCATCTTGTTTCGCACGCGGGAATTATCGTACCTGATGATCGATCACCCGGTGAGGTCTTCATGCCTGCGATAATCGTTCAAGCGGTCACAGCCTATCTTGAGTCCCTCTATGGCGTACCGGTTCGCATTCTTTCCATGACCAAAGAAGGAAGGCAGGAAACCAGCGAGGACCTGAAGGCCTTCGGGTACGGTTCGCCGCTCTTCATCGAATTCGAGGTAAACGGAGAACGAAGGAAGGCTGTACTCGAGACCATGGCGCCTTCAAGCTATGGCCATGACCATTTCTCGGACCGCGCCCAGTCGATCCTCTGGGAGCATGCTTCTTTCAACAACCTTCCCCGTCACGTGCGTTCCCTCGACAGCGGCGCCTTTCTTGAATCGGGCGGCATCATTTCCACGGGGAAAGCCCGGGAGTTTTTCCTGCTGACTGAATTTGTGGAAGGGAACGGGTATTTCAAGGACCTGGAACGCATCGGGAGCACGGGCGCAGCCACTGACGGGGACTTCAACCGGGTCCGGGCTCTTTCCGACTACCTTGTCGGGATCCACTCCCGAAAGTTCGACTCGCCGGGTTTGTACGTCCGGAGAGTCCGCGATCTCCTTGGTCATGGTGAATGCGTCATGGGGCTCATAGACAACTACCCCCAATCCTACGAATTTATCAACGGCCCGCTTCTCCACAAAATCGAAGAAGCATGCCTTCAATGGCGCTGGCGGATCAAGAACCGCACGCACCGGCTCTGCCAGGTGCACGGCGACTTCCATCCCTGGAACATCCTGTTCCGGGAAGGAACCGACTTTACCCTGCTGGACCGCTCGCGCGGGGAGTGGGGTGAGCCAGCGGACGATACGACCTGCCTCAGCATCAACTATGTGTTCTCCTCCCTTGTGCGCGCAGGCAGACTCGAAGGTCCCTTTGAAAAAATGTTCTTCCTATTCTGGGACAATTATCTGGAGAAAACGAACGACCGCGAGATGCTCGACGTTGCCGCCCCATTCTTTGCCTGGCGCGGCCTGGTGATCGGAAGCCCGGTCTGGTACCCGCGCCTCCCTGCAGGAGTGCGGCGGATGATTTTTAATTTCATACAGAATGTCCTCAACGCCGAGCGATTTGATCCCGCAGACGTGAACAGGTATCTCAGATGAACGAGCAGAAAGGGTTTGCGGTCTGGTTTACCGGAATACCGGCTTCGGGCAAGAGTTCCATCGCCCGTGAGCTCGTAAGAAAAATGAGCGATCTGGGTGTGCCCGTTGTGGTGCTGGAATCGGACGAGATGCGCAGGATTCTGACCCCCAACGCAACCTACAGTTCCGATGAACGCGACCGGTTCTATCGAGCCCTGGTGCTCATCGGCGGAATGATAACCCGAAACGGCATCAACGTGATATTCGATGCAACGGCAAACAGGCGGGCCTACCGCGATCACGCGCGATCGCTCATCCCGAAATTCATTGAAGCCTATGTCCGGTGTCCCCTCGACGTCTGCATGAAACGGGACCCGAAGGGGATTTACGGTCGCGCCGCAGCTGGACAAACGACCACGGTCCCTGGAATTCAAAGCCCCTACGAACCGCCCTTGAACCCGGAACTCGCGCTGGACGGACAAGATTCCCCGGATGGGAGTGCTGACGTAGTTTTAGAAAAATTAAAGCAGCTGTTATACATATAAACGGTTTTTTCCCCCCTATTTGCGAAACTCATTTGACTGCCCTGTACCCCTCCTATAAAATGGCCCCCATGGGGAAAAAAGTTACCTATGAACGATGGATCAACCTTTTTCTGCCCGATGGTTGGAACGAACGGGAAGAAATGGGATTTGTTCTGCTCGAAAAAAACGGCTGGCCGGGCATGGTCCAGCTCTCGTTCATCGAACGGGATGAGACAAAGCGGTCGCCAGCTGACGCGGCCACGATCCTCCTTGAAGATACGCTGGAAGAACGCGATATCCCGTTCCCTCGTGAGGCGGTCAAGGTCGAGGACCGGGGGAACATGGGTATCGCTAGCCTCGATTATACGTTTCAGGACAAGGAAGAGCCGACCCATTGGCGGATATGGTTCCTTGTTGACAAGACCCGCGCCCTCATGGCTGCCTACGTCAGCAGCCCTGACAACGACGTTCCTTTCCTCGATGAAGCCACGCGCATAATCGCCGACATCGAGTTCATCCCGTCTACGAACGTCTGACCGCATCCCGGAGAAAACCGCAAACCAAGCATCATAATGGCAAAGACACTGCAGCCCTCGTGGTTAGCGTACTGTGTCCCCCACGGCTGCAGTGCCTCGGTGTGGTGCGTCTTTTTTCCTGCTGCAGAGAAAAATCCGAGAGTGAAGAGGGATTACACGTATTCGCGCAGCTGTTTACTGCGGGCCGGATGGCGCAGCTTCTTGAGCGCCTTGATCTCGATCTGACGGATACGTTCCCGGGTGAGGTTGAAGTACTTCCCGACCTCTTCAAGGGTATGTTCGCTGCCGACGCCGATGCCGAAACGCATGCGGATGATCTTTTCTTCCCGCTCCGTCAGCGATGAGAGCACCTGCTCAATGCGGTCGGCGGCCTCGCTGTTCTCCAGCGTTTTGAAGGGAGATACCGATTTTTCATCGATGATGACGTCCTTCAGTTCTTTCTCTTCCGAGAGGATCGGCGTTTCCAGCGATACTGGTTCCTGAATCGCGCGGAGGATCTCGTTCACCCGTACCACGGACAGACCCATGATCTTCGCCACTTCTTCGGGCGCGGGCTCCCTTCCCCGTTCGCGCATGAACTTCGTATAAATACGGCTGATGCGCGTACTTTCTTCGATCAGGTGTACCGGCAGCCGGATCGTGCGCGCCTGGTCGAGAATGGCGCGGGTAATCCGCTGTCTGATCCACCATGTCGAATAGGTGCTGAACTTGGTGCCTTTGCCGGATTCATACCGATCCGCTGCCTTCATGAGTCCGATGTTGCCTTCCTGGATCAGGTCGAGGAGCGTGAGGCCCCGGTTTACATATTTCTTTGCGATCGAGACGACGAGCCTCAGGTTGGCCTTGCTCAACTCGTCCTTCGCCTGTTTGACCCTGACCTCCTCCTGCTCAATGCGGCTCACCATATCCCGCAGAGTCGGTTCATCAAGGCCGAGCTTTTCCAGCTCTGCCGTACTGCCTCGCTCAGCCTGCTTTCCCAGGGTCACGAGTTTTTTGAGCATCTTCTCGATCTCCCGGAAGGAAAGGCTCATTTCGTTCAGCGTCGCAGTCGCCCGCTCCATGTCGCGCCGCGCCACCTGACGTTTGAGCCGGTTGTACAGGCGCATGAATTCAACTTCGAATGAGTCCTTCCACTCGCCGGGAAACCGGAGCACGTCCTGCGCCTTCACGAGTCCCTGCTTGATGTTAGCGCCCAGGGCCAGAACGCGGGGAATAGCGAGGGGCGAGCTCAAGGCGATTTTTTTGAGCGCCGTCTTGCCCTCCTCGAGCATGCGGACATATTCCTGCTCTTCTTCAATCTTGAGCATGGGGAATCTGCCGACGGACTTCAAATAGGTGTCAACGAGGTCTGCGCCGACGGCAAGCTCCTCAGCCGCGGTCTCGGCGATCTCGGCAGCAGAAGGTTCCTCTTCCTCCTCCTCGGCGAGTTCTTCGGCGAGTTCCTCTAACACATCTTCAGGCACCCCTTCAGGGTATCCATTTTTTTCTTCTGATAATGCCATCTTGCTCATGCAGCCTCTTCCTGCCTTTCATCTCTTCCTAATTTCAATTATATCAAAAACAGTTTAGAGGTTCAAACGCTAATTCTAATTTGACGCTGCCTCGACTACGATTATGCTGATTTTGTCCGTCTCTTTAGCGCTGGATGCTGCTGATAACATAGGTGTTGTCAGCATATTCCATTTATGCTATTCTTCTCAGGTATGGAGATCCTGTACATGCTGTTCCCCATTTCGGGGGTAAAAACATGGGTCATCCTCCCACCTTTCGTGGCGCTCATAGTATCATCGTTCACTTCCATGGCAGGCGTATCCGGAGCATTCATCCTCCTGCCCTTCCAGATGAGCGTCCTCGGCTTCACCAGCCCTGCTGTCAGTTCCACGAATTTTGTATACAACATCGTTGCCATTCCGAGCGGTGTGTACCGCTATTTCAAGGAAGGCCGCATGGCCTGGCCCCTCACGTGGATTGTCATTCTCGGGACCCTGCCCGGTGTTTTTATCGGTTACTACCTGCGGATTTTGTACCTGCCCGATCCCCGCGCCTTCAAGTTATTTGTCGGCCTCGTTCTCCTGTACATCGGCGGCAGGCTTCTCTATGAGATAACGGGAAGGGCGCAGGCGAGCAAGACGAAACTGAGCGAGCTTGACAAGAAATTCGCGGAAAGAACAAAGCGTATCAAGGAACAGCGACACTTGCAGGCCGCTGCCGGAATCCCTCCGGAGGCGGTCGTTAAGACCATCACCTTCAACATGAAAACGATCGAGTACGAGTTCTGGGGAGAGCGTTTCCGGTTCAGCGTGCCGGCCATGTCCCTGCTGGCTTTTGCCGTCGGTGTTATCGGCGGGACGTACGGCATCGGCGGCGGCGCCATCATCGCGCCTTTCTGCGTCGCGGTGTTCCATCTGCCCGTTTACACCGTCGCAGGAGCGGCCCTCCTGGGAACGTTCCTCACCTCGATCGTCGGAGTCTTCTTCTACAGCGTGCTGCCCGCATCGGGCGGAGTATCGACCTCCCCGGATTGGTGTCTGGGGTTCCTCTTCGGCGCCGGAGGGTTTGCAGGCATGTACATCGGCGCGCGGCTCCAGAAATTTGTCCCCCAGAAACTTATCAAGCTCATGCTCGGCATCATGATCGTTTCGCTCGCGTTTAAATACATCGAACAATATTTCTTGTAGGCCCCGCGTTCGTAGGCCACTGCTGACTCGAGATATCGTTTAATAATCTCATCCTTCTTTCACTTTGCTCTCAACACAAACCCGGATACCTCGACAGATGGGTCGAAGAGATATCGAAAACAATCAGGATTTGAGCAGTCAGACATGTGTTGCTCTGACTTTGATTTTCATACATCCGCTATTTCAATCCTCTGCTCCCCGGCTTTATGGGCCTGCTCCCCGCCTTGCACAGAGGACAGGCTTCAGGTGCATAGGTCGGCACATCAAGGGTCACGAGTGATTTGTATGGCACGCCAAGATCCGCCTTCCCGCCCGAGCGGTCGACCAGAGAACCGGCGGCGATAACCACCCCGCCCGCCTCTGCGACCACCTTCATCGTTTCTTTCGTGGATTTTCCGGTCGTGATGACGTCCTCGACCACAAGCACGCGCTCGCCCGGTTTGATCGTGAATCCGCGCCGAAGGGCCAGTTCGCCATGCACGCGCTCGGCAAAGAGCGCACGCACACCGAGAGAGCGCGCGGTCTCGTGCGATACAAACACGCCACCGAGCGCCGGCGCGATCACGACTTCGACGCGGGCGTCTTTGAAATGGGCCGCAAGGGCCGCACAGAGTTTGGTCGCGATTTCCGGTTGCTGAAGCACGAGTGCGGACTGGAGATACTGTTCACTGTGCAGGCCCGACGAAAGCAGAAAATGGCCCGTGAGCAGCGCCCCGGTTTTTTTATAGATATCCAATACCTGTTCTGATGTCATAATGATACCCCTTGAATTCATGTGCTACAGAGTTCACAAAGAAAAGCGTACGTTCAAGATCCAACGTCACTCCCGGCGATTCGTCAAGAGCCTTGCAAATCTTTAAACGCGCTGCTCACCCTTGTCGTGACGCGGGGACCATCAAGTGGGTTCTTCTGTTCTTACGCCTGAGAACTCAGTATGCTCTGTGGCTGAATTTCTATTTCATTTCTTCGATTATTCTCTCCACCGCCGTCTTTCGGTCCGGAGCCATAAGCACCGGCCTCCCTACCACGATATAGTCGGCGCCGCTTGCGACCGCTTCTCCAGGGGTCATGATTCTCTTCTGGTCGTCCTTCCCCGCCCACTCCGGCCGCACGCCCGGTGTGAGAATGATGAAAGCTCCGCGGACCGCCTTGCGCAGCATCTTGATCTCCTGCGGCGAAGCAACGACACCGTGCATGCCGGCACGCCGGGCCAGCCTCGCAAGGTGAGAGACCTCCCGCGGAAGGGATCGTGAAATTTTTAATTCCCGGCGCAGGCTCTGGCCGTCCATGCTCGTGAGAATGGTAACAGCCAAGAGGATCGGCAACGGCAGCTTGTGCCGTGCCGCGGTTTCCTTCGCCGCTTCTGCAGCGGCCTTCATCATGTCCAGGCCTCCAAGGGCATGGACATTGAACATGCTGACTCCCAGCTTTACGGCTTCGGTCGATGCCTTTGCAACCGTGTTCGGAATATCATGATACTTGAGATCGAGGAATACGCGACCACCCATGCCGATGATGCGGCGCACAATGTCCGGTCCGTAGGCTGTAAAGAGCTGGAGACCGACTTTGAACATACCCACCTCACCCTTGAGCTCGGCAACGAGACCAAGCGCTTCCGTGTCGTCATCGACGTCGAGGGCGAGAACGACGCGGTCTCGCCCCGATACGTTCGAATTTCGGACTGCTGCATTATGTGATTTGATCGTTGGCATCCCGTTAATAGATTCTCAGCAGGCTCACGACCCGGTCCTTGAACAGCTCGGCGAGCGAGTGGAGGCTCGGCAAGCTCAAAAACTCATCGGCATTGTTCGAGAACAGTATCCACGCCTCGGCAGGAAAATCCTGGGTCTCTTGGGAGAGTTCAACATGCAGGTACACTCTCGGCAACGCACGCACCGTAAGTGCAATATCGCTTCCAATGATGCTCGGCACCGTACTTGCATCCACCATGGGTAGAAGAGTGTTGGCCCGGGCGATGATTTCCGTCACATACTGAGTCATCGGCAGTTCCACTTTTTTTCTGAATGTCGATGATGCCTTGCTGGAGAAATCACCGATCGATCGCCATGGCATGATGACTGTCTCCGATTCCCGTGCGGACAGATAGTCCATCACCACGGCCGCATGCGCGTCAGGGGCTTTCTGGCCCCGGAGAAAGACGCCGTCGCGCCGGATAAGGTATTCCTGGCCGAGCATGCCGAGAAGCAGCGCGTCCTCTTCTATGTTATAGCGGGCGCCGATTCGCGGTGCTAGTGAGGTGAATGAAATATTGTCGAGGATTTTCACTCATGGACTCCGGCCGGCGCAAAAGGCTGGAAGAAATTATACCTGTAACCGCAGGAAAGGACAACAGAAAAATCAGGATATCGGCACGGCTGCCCACCATGGAAGAGCTAGGGTAACGAAGTCAGGTTTCCTTCTTGATCTTGGCGATTATTTCGGCGATCAATTCCTGGAAGTTGATCTGGAGCTGGATGACGTCGGACGGCAAGCGCTCCTCAAATTGGTAATCGCCGTCGGACCAGAGGAACAGGCTGAAAATGATATCCTTCACCTGGATCTTCAGGCCGCTGAAGAGTTCTTTGGGGGGCACGAAGCCGCTTTCAACCAGAATCGCACCCATTTTTTTTAATCCTGCGTGCTTCTTGTACAACTGGAGGGCATGCTCCAGATTTTCCCGCGAGATTTTGCCCGCCCTGACGAGGCTCTCACCGAGTCGGTCTCGGGCATCCGTAGAAGTTGCAAAGATTATCTGGCCGTCTTTTGTATGGATGCTTTTTGCGACATCGTCCCTGCGCACGGTCAGCGTGCCGGTCGCCTTTCTCTGGCGCAAAGCTTCGAGGACATCCGAGAGCGGCGTGGCTCTGAGTTTTCCTGAAAACGGAATAGGCATAGTTCTGATACCTAATGCAGGGAACGCGACTCCGTCAGTGCGCAAGCGCGACTGCCTGCACATGTATCGCTGCCAATAGAAAGAGAGAACAGACCGCCGTCAATACTCAAACCTGATACCCGCCCCCCCTGTTGTAGCTTCGCCTCCCTTGATTTCCAGGAGGATCATGAATTTCTGGCTCACTTTCCATTCAAGGCCTGCAAAAACGTTCACGAAGGTATCGCGGTCCTCAGGGAGAGAGCCATAGAGAGCCGACATGGCCAGCCCTCCGTAGGGGGTGAGCTTGTACCCCCGGTCCGTCAGGGGAAAGCTTTTGCTGACGATGGTCGCGAACGTCAGTTCGCTGGCATTCTTTCTGTTGATGATCAGGTTGTCGAGACCGAGGTCCACCGAAAGATCAAGAGGAATGTTCTCGGTCTCTTTCACCAGCTGATACTTGAAATCGGCCCCGATCAGAGCACCCACTTTGTCTTCCGAACCTATGGTAGCAGACGTGACGCCAAGCTTAACGCCGACTTCCATCATCGCTCCTAAACCGTACCGGAAGTCAGGATAGTAGTTCTTAAAGTGATCCCCGAGGGTAAAAAGGACGCCGGTCTGGGTCATGCCGGGATCAAGACTCTCGGCTGTCATAAATTCGTTCAGCGTAAAGTGAGTAAGAGCCATTGCCTTGCCGCCTGACAACAGCACGACACCGATCATGACAACTACTAAAATAATCTTTCTCATTTTCTAACCTCCACGCCTTTTGATTGTTCATGCAGCGATTCGGAATATAGCATCAAACATCGTGATTGACAAGAAAAAAATCGGAGCGCAGAAAATGTCGATAAAGCGGGGGCTGGATCGGCTGCAGGTACAGGCAGGGTACGGGAATAGAAGCACAGAGCGGGACTTTGGAGGAGGTTTCTTCCCTCTGCTCCGATCAGCCGTCCTTGTTCAGCTCGATGTTCCAGTAGAGATAATCCCGCCAGCTAAGAGGGGCGTTCTTGATGCCGATCGTCATTGTGACGACGGGCATCCATTTGGGTTTTGCAGGGGGGCGGATCAGCCGCATCTTTGCTTCCTGGGGCGTCCTGCCGCCTTTTCTGTTGTTGCATGCGAGGCAGGCGGTCACAATGTTTTCCCACGTGGCCTGTCCACCCTGCACTTGCGGTATGACATGGTCAAAGGTCAGTTCTTCTGCCGGATACTTAGCGCCGCAGTACTGGCAGGTATATTTGTCCCGCTGGTAAATATTAGCCCGTGAAAACCGTGCCTCTCTGCTTGTGCGCCGGATTTTGACCAGTTTGAGCAGCCTGAGGATGGAAGGAAGTTTGAAGGTGATGGACACTCCACGGACGTCTCGATCATAGAAATCGATTACCTCCACCTTGCCCTGGGTCAGCAGGGTAATCGCTCTCTGCCACGAGATGACCTTGAGCGGTTCAAATGTTGCATTGAGGAGCAGCGTCCGTTCCATTGCAATCCTCGAAAAGCCGCGACGGATCAGAACCGAAAAAACTGCAAATTCGTGTTGTTTGAGGTATAAAAATACAGAAAACTTCAGTGTTTGTCAATAGGTTTGAAAAAGGTTTGAAAACCCGTATAATGGAACCATGGCCGATGCCGAACAATCCAAACTCGAGCAAGCCGCCGCCGCAAACGGGGAGCAGATCCTGGCGCTGCTCCACGATCCGTCGCCGCAGGTCATCAGGATGCTGCTCGGAAACAGGAACCTGAGCGAAGACGATGTCCTGGTCATTGCGGCCAGAAAAAACCTGCCTCCTGATGTACTCAACATGATCGCCAAGGACAAGCGCTGGGCAGAAAGTTACCCCGTCCGCCTTGCGCTGGCCAAAAATCCCAAAACGCCGATCTCGGTCTCGCTCTCCATTGTGCGCTACCTTCGCCTTCTTGATATCGCAGAGATATCCCGAAGCCACCTCCTTCCCCTCGCCTTCCGTCATAAGGTCGAGATAATCATCGTGGAGCGTATTCCCACCATGCCGCTCGGGCTCAAAAAATCCCTTGCAAAAATGGCCGGGGGAAACGTCCTGCTCAAGCTGTTGCAGGACCCGGATCACGAAGTGATTGCATTGTGTCTGAATAATCCCCGGCTCGTGGAAAGCCACCTCTACAAAATCATCAGCCGCAAGGAAACGATCTCGGAAACAATACGTATTATCGCCGCACACCCGAACTGGTCCAGCCGCTCGCTTATCAGGCTCGCGCTGGTCAGGAACGATCACACGCCTCTTATGCACTCGGGACGTTTTCTCCAGGCAATGAAATTAATGGAACTGCGGGAGCTCTGCGCGGACCCGTCTCTCTCGGCCACAATCAGGCCTCTCGTCCACCGGGAGCTCGGGGAACGAGGAGAAGACCCGGAGAAGCGAGTTGAGGAAACCATCTACGAAATAGATGAAAATGATGAAGCAGTGGTGGACGAGTTTACTGTCACGGAAGGGTCTCAAGATGCGGATGACCGGGAAAAAGAGGATACCGGATAGGTGCATCGGGCTAGCATAACCGTGCTTCAAAAAAAATATTTATCAAAAACACGCGGGTTGCAGACTAATCGGGAAACAGGGTTGCTACTCTGTCCATTCACAAATCCTCTTTTGCTCATGCTGGCTTCATGGCAGCAGCCTGAGCGCCCACCCCTGTCCCACGGTTATGGCGCCGTGAGGGCAGAACTCCTGGCAGCAGAAACAGCGGATGCAGTCACGGTAGCGGATTTCCAGTTTTTTGCCCTGGCTTTCGATCGCGCCTTGCGGGCAGTGGCCCTGGCAGATGCCGCACCGGCTGCAGAGAGCATGGTCGATCGTCGGCCTGGTAGTGACGGCGTTTTTAAGCGAGCTGCGCGCCCACTCCGGCAGTCTCCACTCGATATGTTCCTGCGGCGGCAGACGGAAGTGTTTGACCACTGCGTGTTCCAAGGGATCACCTAGGACCCTGATACGGTCCAACATCGTTTCGCCGATACCTGCCGCCGCTGCAGCCCGGATGATGGGGAGTTTCTCCGGTGCCACTCCCACCAGTTTCCCCGACACAACATCAACGGACACCGCATCCCAGCCGGCAATGAGGACACCGATCTGACGGGGATCGCCGCTGCCGGGGCCGTTCCCCTCCATGCCGACGATGGCATCCACAACAGTGAGTCGCGGCTTGAGGAGCGCATGCAGCTCCACCAGCATCCTCATAAAAAGATCACGATTCACCCCGGCATTGAAGTGCCATTGCACCTTGCGTTTACCCGGAATGCATCCAAAAAGGTTCTTGACCGCGCCGGTAAGCGTCGTCATCCCATGGGTTTTGAGCTTCGGAAGATTGATGATCGCATCCGCCTCGTATGCAGCGCGGGCGATTGCGAAGCGCTGGAATCTCCCCGCGTTTTTTACCTCCACTGCCTCTTCAAGGCTCGTAAGCTCGGCGCCTTCTTCATTCACGACATCAATGATACCGGATTTTTCTGCAACCTTCCTGAGATCTCCCATACCCGGGCTGTCGCCCACCATGGCTGTGCCACCCTCTTCATGGACAAGCCTGATGACGGCCCGGACGACCTCGGGATGGGTCGTGACCGCGGCTTCCGGAGGCTTGGCCTTCAACAAGTTCGGCTTTATCAGGACCCGATCGCCGGTCTTTATGAACGCGCTCATGCCGCCCAGCAGACCAACGGCCCTGCGTGCTGCAGAAAACGTCCTTTCCCGGTCGTAGTCAGCACATCGCACTATGGAAACGTCCGACGAAGTTCTTTCTGTGGCTGTTTCAGAAGGCTGATTATTCCGCATGCCGCAATCCGCATTCCGCATTTCTTTGGGTCTTTTGCAGCGTTTCCACCATCTGCCGGTGGATCCTGCCGTTGCTCGCAAGGATTTCTTCGGCATGAACATCGAACTTGTTTCCCGAGAGGTCCGAGACCAGTCCTTCCGCTTCGGTCACAATGAGACTTCCGGCTGCAACGTCCCAGGGTTTCAGCTTAAGCTCCCAGAACCCGTCAAACCGTCCGGAAGCGACATAACACAAGTCGAGTGCCGCTGATCCGTCGCGGCGGACCTCTTGCGATGCCATGAGGAGGTTATGGAAATAGTCCAGATTATTTTTATCGCTGACCGTGCGGTCGTAAGGAAACCCCGTGGCAAGCAGACTTTTTATGAGCGCGTCTGCGTCCGAGACCCTGATCTTCTTCCCATTCAAAGCAGACCCCTGACCTTTCCGCGCCGAGAACAACTCATCTCTCATGGGATCATAAACAACGCCGACGATGATCTCGCCGTCATGCTCGAGCGCAATAGACACCGAGAAGCAGGGATATCCATGGGCGTAGTTCGTGGTGCCGTCGAGGGGATCTATGATCCACATGAAGCCGGATTCATTCCGTATGGTTGTTTCTTCCTCGGCAATGATGCCGTGGCCGGGGAAAGAAGCAAGCAGTGTCTCGACCACGACGTGCTCCGATTGCATATCCATCTCGGTGACCAGATTGATGTCACCCTTATAGGTAATCTTCCGTCTGCCGTTTACGTTATCGCGCAGTATCCTGCCCGCCTTGCGTGCTGCTTCGCTCGCGACGATCAAAAAGTCCTTCATGGACATCCCCCATCGAATAAGATATTAAAACCTGGGTCTTTGATAGTACCATATCTCATGATGATCTCAAAAAACAAAAAGGGCAAGGCTCTGCCGCCTTACCCTTCGCTTGGAATACCGCTGAACAGCTGAAAAATGTGCTTAAAAAATAATCAGGTATTACTGGACGATTCTTTCCATCTCAACGCCCAGGTAATCTGCCAGAACTTTTACAGTCCGTGGCTTCATGGTCACTCCCTTGAGCGTCCTTGAGACAGTCACTTTATGCATTCCCAGCCTGTCCGCAATCTCAGTATAGCTCAAACCCTTTTCCAGACGCTTTCTTTCGAGAATTTCAATCTTATACATGGTGTTCCTCCACTCATAAGATTTTGCACATATGCTGTCTCAGACCGTAGATGGACATTTTCTAAAATTATGGTTATAACTATAGCACAGATATTTGCAATCTGCAACATAGAAAAAAATATTTTTTGCAACTTGTTGTTGACATTATGGTAAAAGCAGGTTATATAGTCCGACATGACTTTAGCGGAAAAACTCAGAAAATTGCGGATCAGGAATAAACTTTCGATGAGTCAGGTTGCGCGCATCTCTGAATTGGCCCCTGACAGTCGTGGACGGATCACACAAGGTTATATTTCCCGCCTCGAATCAGGCAAAGAGACCAACCCAAGCCTCATGAAGATCATTACGCTCTGCAGCATTTATGAAATCGAACCCAATGAGCTCTTCACAAAAAGCATGAGGAAAAAATCGAATAAAAGATGAGGTCCCTGAAAAAGCGAGGGACGTCAGCGGGCCGGGGTCCAACGATGCGGGACGTGGCATGTCTTGCAGTGCTTGGATGAGTTGTGAACCGGTTTGATCGCCAACACCTCACGAGTATGGCAACGGAGACAATCCTCGTCGGTCGGCTTGATCCGTGCATGGGGCATGTGGCATTCATAGCAGTTCAGGCGCGCCATTGGCACCTTGTCCGGAAATGATGTCTTTGATGACTTCCGATGGCATGAGAGACACCGCTCCCGGTCCGGGATAAAAGGTTCTGGTTTTTTTGGTGAGAAGGTATGGCATCGGAGACAGGATATATCCTCCATGCCGACTCCATGGATTTTCCAGTCCTTGTGGCAGCGCAGGCAGGCATCCTTGTCGGGCTTGAAGGAGTGCACGGTCCTGCTGTGGCAGTCTTTGCAGGAGAGCTTTTCCATGAACACATGTCGAGCATGGCCCGTTGATTTGTTCACTGTGAGAGAGCCCTGTGCTGCATCGTCCCAATGGCATTTCGTGCATGTCTTCCACGGCGTTTCATTCCCATGCGGTTCAGGCGTCTTGCGGTTGGTCGTGAATACAAATTTCACGAGCAGCCGGTTCTGCTCGATCAGGCCGAGCTGATGGCAATCCTGGCACACCATGTTCCGGTGGCCGGAAAGTTTCCACGCCTTATAGGCGTCCTCCATCAAGTGGCAGCTGTTGCAGAACTCGGGGTTTTTCTGGATATAGCTGTAATAACGGACTGCGAGGACGATTCCCAGGACGGAGATTACGAGCATGAGAGACACGATGATGGTCTTGTCTCTTGGGCTTAAGCCCCGCTCAAGCTTGTCAAATATTTTGGAAATGAATTTGTACATAGCGAAAATCAGGAGCCAGAAACCAGAAGTCAGTACCCAGAAAAAAATCGCCGATAGAAAGGATATCGCCTCCGGACTCCTGACTATCTTATCAGCAGCTCCGCGATCTGTACCGCATTCAATGCAGCGCCTTTCCGCAGGTTATCTGATACGATCCACATATTAATTCCATTCGGAATGGATTCGTCCTCGCGAATCCTGCCTACATAGGTCTCGTCCTTTCCGGCAACGTCGATTGCCAGAGGATAGAGGTTCTTCTTGGGGTCGTCGTAGACGATGACCCCGGGCGCTGTCGAAAGGATCGCCCGCACCTCGTTGGCTGAAATTTTTTTCTCGGTCTCGATGTTCACGGACTCCGAGTGACACCGGAACACGGGAACGCGCACCGTCGTGGCCGTAACGCGGATTGAATCGTCTTCCATGATCTTCTTCGTCTCGTTCACCATCTTCATCTCTTCCTTGGTGTAGCCGTTATCGAGGAAAGAATCGATATGCGGCAGACAGTTGAACGCGATCTGGTGCGGATAGACGCTCGTCTCGACGTCCCTGAAATTCAGAAGCGCAACAGTCTGCTGCGCCAGCTCATCCATCGCCTTCTTGCCCGTACCGGACACGGACTGGAACGTCGTGACTACAATGCGCTTGATCCTTGCCGTATCATGAATCGGCTTCAAGGCCACGACCATGCCGATGGTAGAGCAATTGGGGTTGGCAATGATGCCGTTGTGTTTGGCAATGGCATGAGCGTTCACTTCGGGTACGACGAGCGGTATCTTCGGGTCCATGCGGAAGGCGCTGGAATTATCGACAACCACGGCCCCGGACGCAACCGCCGCGGGAGCGAATTCGAGACTGCGCTCCGCACCGGCTGAAAAGAGCGCAATGTCCACTTTTTTGAACGAATCCTTGGTCAACCTTCGGACGGTTACGTTCTTGCCGCGAAACTCTACCCGTTCTCCCTCGGAGCGCTCGGATGCGAGCGGGACCAGCTCTGCCACAGGAAAGTTTCGCTCTTCGAGGATCTCGACCATTTCCCTGCCTACGGCGCCAGTGGCCCCTGCTACAGCAACAACATAGTTATTCTTTTTCTTCAGCATGAGAACCTAATGAAACAAATTACCGCAAAGGCACTAAGGACGCAAGGAAAACAATATCCTTGTTTAAATCTTACAAGCCTTCGCGGTTCAAATATTTTGATGTAAGCTTTATTTCTCCGCCAATATCCTGAGCATTCTACGAAGCGGCTCAGCCGCGCCCCACAGAAGCTGGTCTCCGCAGGTGAATGCGTTCAGGAACGTGGGCCCCATGTTCATTTTCCGGAGACGTCCAACAGGCACGGTCAGCGTTCCGGTAATTGCCGCGGGAGTGAGTTCCTTCATCGTAATTTCACGCTGGTTGGGAACTACCTTCACCCATTTATTGTGCTTAGCGATCATATCGCTAATCTCGTTGAGCGGCACGTCCTTCGTCATCTTTATCGTGAGCGCCTGGCTGTGGCAGCGCATGGCTCCGATGCGCACGCAGGTGCCGTCGATCGGGATCGGCCTGTCCCCGCGGCCCAAGATCTTGTTCGTCTCGGCCTGTCCCTTCCACTCTTCGCGGCTCTGGCCGTTGTCGAGCTGTTTATCGATCCAGGGGATGAGCGAGCAGGCAAGCGGCGCGCCGAAGAACTCCTTGGGATAGGCATCGGAGCGAACATGATCGGCGACTTTCTTATCGATATCGAGAATCGCACCAGCCGGATCGTCCAGGAGGTTCTTGACCGAACCATGTGCAGAACCCATTTGTTTGAGCAGCTCGCGCATGTTGTTCGCCCCCGCGCCCGAAGCAGCCTGGTAAGTCATCGCGCTCATCCATTCCACGAGATCGCGCTCGTAAAGGCCGCCAAGCGCCATGAGCATCAAGGAGACGGTGCAGTTGCCGCCGATGTAGTTCTTGACTCCTTTTGCAAGGCCGTCCTTGATCACCTTCATGTTCACGGGATCGAGGATGATGATGGAATCGTCTGTCATACGGAGCGTCGAGGCCGCATCGATCCAATAACCTTTCCAACCGGCTTGGCGCAGCTTGGGGTACACCTCGGTCGTATACTCCCCGCCCTGGCAGGATATGATGGTGTCCAGCTTTTTAAGCTCGTCGATGCTCCTCGCGTCCTTAAGCGCAGGCACGTCCTTGCCAATATTCGGCCCCTTGCCGCCCACGTTCGACGTGGTGAAGAACGCCGGCTCAAGGGGAAGACTAAAATCTTTTTCTTCTTTCATACGACCCATGAGCACCGAGCCCACCATGCCGCGCCAACCTATGAAACCGACTTTCATCATTATCGTGCTCCTGCTTTTTGATTGAATTCAACGCGAACTACAAACGTTGAATTGCTTTAAACCATCCCCGCCACCATGTCCCCCACTTCAGTCGTGGACATGCCCATCTTTCCGGCGGCCTGGCTCTTCATCTTCTTCATGGTGGCGATCATGGCATTCTCGATCGCCTGCGCCGGCTTTGATTCCCCGAGGAAATCGAGCATCATCATGGCCGCGCCGATGGCTGCCATGGGGTTGATCGCATTCTGACCGGCATACTTGGGCGCGCTGCCGCCCATGGGCTCGAACATGGAAACGCCTTCGGGATTGATGTTCCCGCCCGAAGCCACACCGAGCCCGCCCTGGATCATGGCGCCCAGATCCGTGATGATGTCGCCAAACAGGTTTTCCGTGACCGCCACGTCGAACCATTCGGGATTCTTCACGAACCACATGTTCGCTGCATCAATGTGGTTATAGTCGCGCTTGAGCTCGGGATACTGCTTCGCGCCCATTTCCTCGAAAGCCCGATACCAAAGGTCCCCGCAGTGAGTCAGTACGTTTCGCTTGTGAATGAGCGTGATGGGCTTCTCTGCGTACTTTTTGTCCTTTGCATTCCGCTTTTTCTTAAGCTCGAAGGCATACTTGATGCACCGGTCCACGGTGCGGCGGTCATAAATCATCAATTGCGTAGCGATCTCTTCTGTCGTTCCCACGCGCGTGGCCCCACCGTGGCCCGTGTAGATGCCGCCCGTGTTCTCGCGGACGACGATAAAATCGATATGCTCCGGCCCCTTGTCCTTAAGCGGCGTTTCCACGTTGGGATAAAGCTTCACCGGCCGAAGATTAATATACTGGTCGAGGGCAAAGCGTATCTTGAGCAGGATTCCCGCCTCGAGAATCCCCGGTTTCACGTCAGGATGCCCGATTGCGCCGAGAAACAGGGAGTCGAACTTTTTGAGCTCTCCGATCGCGCTGTCGGGGAGCGTCTCGCCGGTCTTTAAATAGCGTGCGGCCCCGAAGTCGAACTCAGCGAGATTAAGCTTGAACCCGCCTTTTACAGCGGCCGCTTTGAGAACCTTCATGGCCTCCCGCACCACTTCCGGTCCCGTTCCGTCACCGGGAATCGTTGCGATCTTGTAGGTCTTTGCCATGGATGAAGACTCCTCCACTCTCAAATCAAGCGTTCATACATCGTCAAGATATTGTCAAACCGAGTTTTTTTATGAGCCCGATGACTTGCTTCTCGTCGATCTCGTCTGGATGATAATCTACATTGACGGTCCCCTTCGCGTAACTGGCTTCCGCGCCGATGATCCCATCCATGTTTTTCAAGGCCGACTCTACATCAACAGCACATCCGGAGCACGTAATCCCGTCTACTTTAAGATTCATCCGTTTCAAAGCGATCTCCTCGCGCTGCAGTTGCTCGTCCGCATCTCAATGCATTTGTCGTCGCCAGGGAGAAAATCTAAGCCGCAAGAGTGATGCGCAGGTCCGTCAGATGAGGAAAAGGATGAGTCAAGGTTCCGGCTGTAATACACGCACAGCGCGCAATATGAAGCGGGTTGATGCTGCTGTTTGTTCGGTTGGAGCGCTTTCATCAGCTTGAAGCACGCTGTCAATTACAGGCCCGCCTTCTTCTTCGTGTACGCCATCAGTCCGCCGGCTGTGATGAGTTCCTGCATGAAGGCCGGCACCGGCGCGACTTTGAACGTCTTATTCGTGGTGAGATTACGGATCGCTCCAGCGTCGGCGTCAACTTCGATCTGGTCGCCCTCTTGGGTCCCGTCGACCGCCTCAGGGCACTCGAAGATCGGAAGCCCCGTGTTGAAGCAGTTCCGGTAGAAAATCCGCGCGAAGCTCTTGGCAACGACGCAGGAGACTCCCGCGGTTTTGATCGCGATGGGCGCGTGTTCGCGCGACGAGCCGCACCCGAAGTTCTTCCCGGCAACGATGATGTCGCCGGGCTTCATCTTCTTTATGAACTCGGGATTCGTCGAGTCCTCCATGCAGTGTTTCGCCAGCTCGTTCGGGTCGGACGTGTTCAGGTACCGTGCCGGGATGATCGCATCCGTGTCGACATCTGCCCCGAATTTCCATGCCTTGCCGCTGAATTTCATTTTAAAACTCCAAATCTGGGACGGGATAACGGGATCTACAGGATTGACGGGATTGGAAGATTTACAATCAGAATTGATCCTGTAATCCTGCCCAAAAAATATTTTGTCTTTCTCCGAGTCTTTTGGTGAACGGTACTACTTCAGTTCTTCCGGCCTTCCGATCCTGCCGAGTACCGCCGATGCAGCCGCAATCGCGGGGCTGGCAAGATACACTTCGCTCTTGGGGTGACCCATCCGGCCGACGAAGTTCCGGTTCGTCGTACTGATGGCGCGCTCGCCGGATGCCAGGACGCCCATATGGCCGCCAAGACAGGGTCCGCAGGTCGGCGTGCTGACGGCGGCGCCCGCATCAATGAATACGTCCACGAGGCCTTCTTTAATGGATTGCTTGTACACGGCTTGCGTGGCCGGGATAACGATCATGCGGACATAGGGATGGACCTTGTGCCCTTTGATCACCCTGGCCGCCTCGCGGATGTCCTCGATCCTTCCGTTCGTGCATGAACCAACCACGGACTGGTCTATGTTGACCGCTGCAAGATGACTCACCGGCTTTACGTTCTCCGGGAGATTCGGGCAGGCAACCTGCGGCTCCATGCCGGTGAGATCATACTCGCGGATATCTGCATAATTCGCCTTCTTGTCGCTCTTAAAGAACCGGTACTTGCGGCGCGCGCGCTTTGCCGCATATTTCTCAGTGATCTCATCGGGCTCGATGATGCCGTTTTTTCCCCCCGCCTCGATCGCCATATTGCAGATGGTCAGTCTTCCGGACATGGGGAGTTTGCGGATTACCTCTCCGGTAAATTCCATGGCCCGGTAAAGCGCTCCATCCACGCCGATATCGCCGATGGTGCGGAGGATGATGTCCTTGCCCCCGATCCATTTGCCAAGTTTGCCCTTGTAGATGAATTTCATGCTCTCGGGCACCTTGAACCAAGCCTCGCCCGTGATCATGGCCGCTGCCACGTCGGTGCTTCCCACTCCGGTCGAGAAGGCGCCCAGTCCACCGTAGGTACAGGTGTGGCTGTCAGCGCCGATTATCGCATCGCCGGGGACAACGAGGCCCTGCTCGGGCAGGAGTGCGTGCTCCACGCCCATTTTTCCGACTTCGAAATAGAGCGAAAGCCGATGTTCACGCGAAAACTGGCGGAGCAGGTTGCATTGCTCGGCGGAAGCGATATCTTTGTTTGGTGCGAAGTGATCGGGGATGAGCGCGATCCGTTCGGCATTAAACACCTTTTTCGCGCCTGCGGCACGGAACTCCTTAATTGCGATAGGCGCCGTGATGTCGTTCGCGAGCACGAGATCAAGCTTGGCGTTGATCAATTCGCCGGGCTTGACTTCCTTTTTGCCGCAGTGAGCGGCCAGTATCTTTTCCGTAATCGTCATCATAGTCCGAAAAATATACAATATCCCTGTATTAGTTTCAACTGTTTTTTCCGAAGCAAAACCGGATCATATCACCACGGAAGCACGAGACAGAGGGAAAATGCCGTGATCGTAACAGCCGTCTTAATCGGTTCAACACGGATTTCAGCGCGCAATCCGCATTCGCTAGCTGCTCTTCCCCCCTCCCTTCTTCCAGTACTCCAGCTTGTTCAGGGCATTCACATACGCTTTGGCGCTCGCTATGATGATGTCCGTGTCAGCGCCATGGCCGGTCACTTTCTTGCCTTTCTCTTCGACCTTCACGGTCACTTCGCCAAGGGCATCGGTGCCGCCGGTAATGCCTTTCACGAGATAAGCGTCGAGCCTGCTCTTTGTCCCGGTGATGGCCGCAATCGTCCGGTATACGGCATCCACCGGGCCGTCGCCGTGGCCGGTTTGCCGTACCGTCTTGCCGTCAACCGCCATCTCGACCGTTGCCGCGGGTGTTATGCCCGTCCCGCTTTCAGCGCGGAGGTGCTTGAGTACGTACACTTCCTGGATTTGCTGCATTTCGTCGGACACGATCGCTTCGAGATCTTCGTCGAAGACTTCCTTCTTCTGGTCTGCCAGTCGCTTGAAGCGCTCGAAGGCTTTATTGAGATCGTCATCCGACAGTGTGTATCCCATATCCTTCAGCCGATCGCGGAACGCGTGCCTGCCGGAGTGTTTGCCAAGCACCAAATTCGTCTTTACCAGACCAATCGATTCAGGCGTCATGATCTCGTAGGTAGTACGTTCCTTGAGCAGCCCGTCCTGATGGATGCCCGACTCGTGCGCGAATGCATTTGCACCCACGATGGCCTTGTTCGGCTGCACCGGGATGCCGGTGATCATGGTCACGAGCCTGCTCGTGCGGATTATCTCTTCCGTATGGATCTGCGTATCGGCCCCGAAAAAATCCTTCCTGGTCCTGAGCGCCATCACCACTTCTTCCATGGAGCAATTTCCCGCGCGTTCGCCGATGCCGTTGATGGTGCACTCAACCTGCTCCGCGCCGTTACGAATCGCCGAGAGAGCGTTGGCCACGGCCAAGCCGAGGTCATTATGGCAGTGGACCGAGATCACGGCTTTATTGATATTCCTGACCTTGTCTTTGATCCCTTTGATCAGGGCACCGAACTCCTCGGGCATGGCATAACCGACAGTGTCCGGGATATTGACCGTCTGCGCACCCGCCGCAATCACCGCCTCGACCACTTCGATGAGAAAGGGGATATCGCTCCTCGTTGCATCCATGGGAGAAAATTCGACATCCTCAACGTAGGAGCGCGCGTGCGAAACCATCGCGACTGCGCGCTTGAGCGCCTCTTCCCGCGTCAGCCTGAACTGGTGCTTCAAGTGAATATCGGACGTCGAAATAAAGGTATGGATGCGCCGTTTTGGTGCGTCCTTAAGCGCTTCCCAGGCCCGGTCGATATCTTCCTTGCGCGCCCGCGCAAGGCTGCAGATCACCGGCCCTTCGA
>JBLMWN010000068.1:0-9593 GCA_050257255.1 Betaproteobacteria bacterium
GCCCCTGTGAAATTCTGCGAATGTTTTGAATAGTGAAAAAACGCATATTCTCAATCACTGCGTATCCGTGTCAATCTGTTGTTTAAGATTACCTTTTCATTTCTTTGTCTTCATCTGCTAAAATCTGAAGCTAAACATTGATCTTCTTTATCCGCACCTTGTTCAAATCCATCTTCCCGATCCCCCGCTCGTTCGCGATCCGCACGTACCCGAGGTCACTTCCCTTCATGCCGAAGAGCGTGGCGCCGTAGGAGTCGATTGCCACCTGGTCCACGCCGACGATCACCGTGTCGAGCTTCTTCACGTCGGCAAGGCTCCCGCCCTGCGGGCCGTTCGCCGTAAGGATGCGCACGGCGTCGAGGATCGTGAGCGTCGGCTTGATCTTCGTGGAGAGGTCAGCGAGGCTCTCATCGAGTTTCTGATGGATTTGCCTACGCCGGCCGCCCATGACGCCCATCCAGTTCTTCAGAGACATCGTCAATTTGGCCGAGCCATGGTGCTTTGCAATAGGTATGTTGATGACTTTGTCTGCTTCGAATACTTCCGTATAGAGCGGCCAGGACTTGAGCACAGTTCCGTTGATGTCCATCTCCTTGAACTTCCGTTCATCCGCAAAGTCGACATTTGCGCCCAGCGCTGCTGCTGCCGGCGCGATGCCGCTCTGGACATAACACCTTCGCGGATCGTTCACCGGCCGGTCGAATACCCTTACCTTCTTGGCTCCCGCCTCAAAACAGAGTCTGACCACGGCGGCAACGACTTCGGGGTTCGTGGTGCCGGCCTGCTCCGGCGTCCGGTCCCAGGCAATGTTCGGTTTGATGACGACAACATCGCCGCGGGAGATGAACGTCCTGATCCCGCCCATGGCGTCAATGGCCGCCTTCACGATCTTCTCAGGAGACGCGCCGTGCGCGACCACGAGGTCGGGCCGCGCTGCCGCCTCTGCAGCCCCGGCAAGCATTTCCAGACCGTTGGGCAAAGAGAGCCCGACCCCTGTCAGGGCCGCCAGTTTCATGAATTTTCTGCGGTCCATAAGTCACCTCACCTTTCCCCTCGCAAGCGACGCGAGGATGCCGCCGAAGCAGAGGGTAGCGATAAAAGGGCGGATCGTTTTATGACTGCATCATCAATCATAGCCGGTCCCCACCCGCCCGAACGATTCTCGGTAACTGATACAGAGCAACATGGAGGATGCGTACAAGACACCATGGAATTTACCTGAGCTTGCCGATAAGATAGAGAATGAGGCTGATGAGAATGCTGATGACGATGCTTGTGGCCAGAGGGAAATAGAAGGTAAAATGTTCTCGCTTGATGATAATATCTCCCGGGAGCTTTCCCATAAACGGCAGCTTCTGGGTGCCCAGGATCACGAGGCCGATCACAATCAGCGCGGCCCCGATGATAATCAGTACCTTGGCTATCTCACTCATGTGCCTGTTCTGCGAAGAAATCGAGGATCTTTCGGAGCGTGGCGTGCATCTCCCGCCGGGGCACGATCATGTCGATCATCCCGTGTTCCAGCAGAAACTCGGCCCGCTGGAACCCCGGCGGGAGCTGCTGCTTGATCGTCTGCTCGATGACGCGGGGCCCGGCAAAGCCGATGAGACTCTTGGGCTCGGCAATGATGATGTCTCCGAGCATGGCGAAGCTTGCCGTTACTCCCCCAAAGGTCGGGTCCGTAAGCACGGAGATGAACGGCAGCCCCGACTCACTCAGCCTCGCCGCCGCAGCCGACGTCTTGACCATCTGCATGAGCGAAAGGATCCCCTCCTGCATGCGCGCGCCGCCCGATGATGCGACGGATATAAACGGGGTCCGCTTTTCGATGGCGCGTTCGACGGCCCGTGCGATCTTTTCGCCGACGACGGAGCCCATGCTGCCTCCCATGAAATTGAAGTCCATGATCACGAGCGATACCGGCTTGCCGCCGATCCTCGCCTCGCCGGAAATGATCGCGTCCTTGAGCCCCGTTTTCTTGCGGCTGCTCTTGAGCTTGTCCTTGTAGTCCTTGAACGCGAGGAAATCCTTGGGGGACAGACCGTCCTCCACCTCAAGGAAACTGCCCTCGTCAACAAGAAAGGGAAGCCGCTCTGACGCGGAGATGCGGAAATGGTAATCGCACTTGGGGCAGACCTTGAAGTTCTTGTCCACCTCTTTGCGGTAGATGATTTCCTTGCAATTGTCGCACTTGACCCACAAGCCCTCGGGGATCTTGACTTTTTTGGCCGGCGCCTCCTGCGATGCGCTTTCAGGCCGTTCTTTCTTAAACCAAGCCATGATACTCCTTTAAAACAATCACCAAATTTCAAGCATCAAATCACAAGTAATATTCAAAATAGCAATGACCGAAATTCGAAATGTTTTTAGACATTGAAATTTTTTTCTTTGGAACTTATTTGTAATTTGAATTTTGTTATTTGGAGCTTAAAAATAGTACGTCTTCCCTTCTTTCAGTATCTTCACGTTCTTTCGGCCCAGGCCGTTCAGTTCGCTGATCACTTTCTTTTCATAAACCGGCTTGACGTGGTAGATATAAATCGGAACACCGTTGTTGACCTTTGCCTTGTTGAGGTCATCACGCAACTGCGCCGGCGTGAAATGGCCGCTCGCATCCGCGATGCCGTCAAGACTGTTCGGAAACGACGTATCGACGATAATTGCCGAGAGGTTCTTTGCCTTGGACGCTTCCTTCCAGAGCCCTTCGTTCGGCCCCGTGTCGGCGCTGTACAGGAATGAAGATTTACCGTCACTCACCAGAAAACCCACGGCGGGGACAGGATGGTTCATGGGAATCGCCTTTACCTTGAGCCCGGCGACGCTCACCGTCTTTCCCGGCTGCATCGGCGCATACGTCAGCACCGGTTGTCCGGGATTTCTCGGCAGACGGATCTTGGTGAAATCGGGCCAGATGATGTTGTTCATCAGGTGTTTCCGAATGGCGTCGATCACCTGCGGTACCGCGCGGATGTTCACGGGCTTCTCGATTCGACCGAGAATATTGTCCGCAAGGAACAGCACCGATTTGATGTGGTCAAGATGCGTGTGGCTGATGAGGACGTCGGTGATCTTGCTCTGCGCCTCAATAGTCAAGGCCGCTGTGATCGTGCCCGCGTCCAGCATCATGACATCATTGACGAGGAAGCCCGGGGGCATGCGGCCAATGGCCTCGGAACCGGAGCAACCCAGTATTTTTACCTTCATTCACTCTCCTTTACGCATTTCAAAATATGCGGGAAATGGTCCTTCCGCCTGATGATATATCTTACCCCACCAAGTCATAGACCACCACTGGTTTCTCTTTTCCCATGTCGGTCACGGAATCGAGCCTGGTGGCCTGGACAATGTTCCTGACCTTCTTACAGGTGTATTCAGATATGATGATATGGCGAAGCTCGTTCACCGCACTTCGACGCGCGTTTTGTCTTCCTGTTACGGGACGTCATGCCCCGCAAGTACCCCCTGTTTCAGCGCCTTGACGAACGCCGTCGCTTTTTCAACAAGCTCCGGGGAATTGCCGTTTTCCTCGATTACCTTGACGAGCGCGCTGCCTACGATCACTCCGTCCGCGCCCCAGTGAGCGACCTGTGCTGCCTGGTCAGGCGAGGAAATGCCGAACCCCACTGCCACGGGTTTATCCGTGACCGACTTTATCTTCTGGAGCGAGTCTTTGACGGAATGCTGGACATCGGTCCTCGCTCCGGTCACCCCGGTGAGGGACACATAGTACACAAACCCCTGTGAGACCTTACAGACAAGATTGATCCGGTCGGCGGTGCTCGTTGGCGCGAGCAAAAAGATCGTATCCAGACCGGCCTTTTTGGCCGGCGGAATCAGCGTACCCGCCTCTTCCGGCGGCAGATCCGGCAAAATGATGCCGTCCAGACCTGCAGCGACGGCATCGTGAACAAAGCGTTCTTCGCCATATTTAAAGATCAGATTATAGTAAGTCATGAGGATGAGCGGAATTTTGCTCGTCAGGCGTACGTCGGATACGAGGCCAAGCACGTCGGCAATGCTCGTATGGTTTTTGAGCGCCCGGATGGCGGCCTTCTGGATCGTCGGCCCGTCCGCCAGGGGATCGGAAAAAGGAGCGCCGAGCTCAATTATATCACTGCCCGCCCGCTCCATCTCGAGAATGAGCTTCTTCGTGGTCGCGAGGTCCGGGTCTCCCGCCATGACGTAGGGAATGAGAGCCGTCTCATTCTTTTTCTTAAGCCGGTTGAATGTATTTTTTATTCTGGACATATCGCCTCTGATGTCTTGCTTGTTACCCCGCGATCCATAATCCGCATTTCGCAACCATTATAGTTCCACTCCCTTGATCTTCGCCACCTGCATCACGTCTTTGTCGCCGCGGCCGGAGAGGTTCACGATGACGATCTTGTCTTTGCCGAGCGCGGGTGCAAGCTTGAGACAATAGGCGATCCCGTGCGCACTTTCCAGTGCCGGGATGATGCCCTCGAGGCGGGACAGAAGGTCGAAGGCCTCCATTGCCTCTTCATCGACGGCATAGGTGTACTCAATGCGGCCTGAATCGTGATAGAACGCATGCTCCGGCCCCACAGCCGCATAGTCGAGCCCGGCGGATACGGAATGGGTCATCTCGATCTGCCCTTGATCATCCTGGAGGATGAAGGTCTTGGAACCCTGCAATACACCGAGCGAACCGCCGGCAAACCGGGCCGCGTGCTTGCCGGGCTCGATGCCAAAACCGCCTGCCTCAATGCCGTACATCTTCACGGAAGGCTCCTCGAGAAATTCGTAGAACAACCCCATGGCGTTCGAGCCGCCCCCCACACAGGCGATAAGACAGTCGGGGAACCGGCCTTCGAGCTTCATGATCTGCTTCTTCGCCTCACGGCCGATGATAGACTGGAAATCGCGCACCATCATGGGAAAGGGGTGAGGTCCAAAAACCGTGCCCAGGACATAATGCGTATTCGCCACGTTCGTAATCCAGTCGCGCATGGCCTCGTTGATTGCGTCTTTGAGCGTTTTGCTGCCGATGTCAACGGGCCGCACGGTGGTGCCCAGGAGTTTCATGCGGAAGACGTTCAAGGACTGGCGCGCCACGTCGTCGGTGCCCATATAGACCTCGCAATCGAGACCGAACATGGCAGCCGCCGTCGCCGTTGCCACGCCATGCTGGCCCGCGCCGGTCTCGGCAATCACACGGGTCTTGCCCATTCGTTTCGCGAGCAGGACCTGCGCCAGCGAATTGTTGATCTTGTGCGCACCCGTGTGGCAGAGATCTTCGCGCTTGAGATAGATCTTCGCCCCGCCCAGATGTTCCGTAAGACGTTTTGCGAAATAGAGCGGCGTGGGCCGGCCGATGAACTCGCGGAAATAGTAATCGAGCTCCTGCTGGAACGTTCTGTCCTTCCGAGCCGCAAGATAGGCCGCTTCCAGCTCGGCGAGCGCAGGCATGAGCGTCTCGGGGGCGAATTTCCCGCCGTACATTCCAAAATGACCCTTTTTATCGGGAATGCTCATGGCCGCGATGCCCTCCGGACTTCGGTAATGAATTTTTTGAGCTTCGCATGATCTTTGATGCCTTTGTCCTTCTCCACGCCGCTGGCCGCATCCACGGCGTAGGGTTGAACGAGTTTCACGGCTTCGACCACGTTGTCAGGCGTGAGCCCTCCGGCGAGGATCACCCTGCCGAAGGTTTTGGCCACCACGGCAAGGTGCCAGTCGAACGTTTCTCCCGTCCCCCCGTGCACACCGTCCCGGTAACTGTCGAGGAGAAAGGCGCTTACGTGGTAATGCGCCATCTGTTGGAGGCTTTCCTTGTCCTTCACCTGAAACGCCTTAATCACCCGCGTGGCAAATCGCTCACAAAATTCGGGGCGTTCGTCTCCATGAAACTGGATGACCTTAATCCCGGTAGTGAACTGGGTATTTCGGATCTTTTCCTCACGTTCATTCACAAATATCGCGACCGGAACGATAAATGGCGGAAGCTGAGCCATGATTTCTGCCGCTTTTTCAGGTGCGATATAGCGAGGGCTCTTCCTGTAAAAGTTGAACCCGAGCGCGTCGGCGCCGCACTCTGCCGCAAAGAGCGCGTCTTCCAGATTGGTGATACCGCAGATTTTGATTTTTATCATCGCTCTGATGTAACCACCGGCTGAACTCGGTGGCTTCTCAATCCTTTCCCAAGAGTTCCTTCACTTTCTTCCCGATGTCCTCTTCCCGCATCAGGCTCTCGCCCACGAGGATGGCGTCCACTCCAGCCTTCTGGAGCATCACCACGTCGTCGCGCGTTGTGATCCCGCTCTCGCTCACCACGGTGCGATCCTCGGGAATGTCCTTCAGGAGATCGAGCGTGGTCTGAAGGCTCACCGTGAACGTGGACAGGTTGCGATTGTTGACCCCCACGATGGCCGCACCCGCAAGCAGAGCCTTGTCCAGTTCCTTGTAGGTATGGGACTCCACCAGCGAATCGAGGCCGGCCAGGCTCGCGATTCCCAGAAAATCTTCGATTTGCTGCTTCTCCAGACAGGCTGCAATCAAGAGGATCGCATCAGCGCCTGCTGCCCGCGCCTCAAAGATCTGGTACTCGTCGATGATGAAGTCCTTGCGCAGAAGCGGCAGTCCGGCGGCCCTGCGGATTTCGCCGAGATACCCGAGCCTTCCCTGGAAGAATTTCTCCTCCGTCAGGACCGAAATGCACGACGCGCCGGATTTTTCGTAGGTGCGGGCGATCTTCACCGCGTCGAAGTCCTCTCGGATCACGCCTTTCGACGGCGACGCCTTCTTTACCTCGGCGATGAGTCCTATCCCTCCTTTAACCGTAAGAGCCTTGCCGAAACCCCGCGCCGGCCCGGCATCAGCTGCCCTGGCTTTGATGTCTGAAAGAGAGGACCTGCGCCTTGTCTCCGCCAGTTCTTCTTTCTTGTTCGCGATAATTTCGTCTAAAATCATGTAAGACATCTCGCCACGAATACGCTACGTCACGAAGTTAAATCTTGTCTTAGCCCCTTTGCCTGCACCCGGCGCTTGCGAGCGCCCATGCGCGAGTGCAGGGCGTGCCTTAGTGGTACATCTTTTACGGTTTGTTCGTAAACGCCCTTAGTTGCTCCAGTTTCTTGAGCGCAGCCCCTGAGTCGATCGATTCCGCGGCGATCCGAATCCCGTCTTTGAAATCCGAAGCTTTTCCGGCTGCGACGAGACCGGCCGCGGCATTCAAGAGTACGATGTCACGGCGCGCGCCCTTCCGGCCTTTGAGGATTTCCGTTGTGATTGCCGCGTTGTCCTTGGCGTCCCCCCCCTTGAGGTCCTCTGCCTTCCCCGAAGCCATGCCGAAATCCGCGGGATGAATGAAAAAATCCGTTACCTTCCCGTTCTTGTACTCCGAGACCTTGGTCTTGTCCGTGATCGTAATCTCGTCGAGACCGTCCATCCCATGCACCACAAAGGCACGCACAGCGCCGAGATTCCCCAGGGCGAGAGCGAGGGAGCCCGTCAGATCCGCTGCGTAGACGCCCATGATCTGGGATGTCACCTTCGCCGGATTCGTCAGAGGGCCGAGCACGTTGAAGATGGTGCGGATGCCGATTTCCCGCCGCGGACCGATGGCGTACTTCATGGCTTGGTGCATCATGGGCGCGAACAGGAACCCGATGCCCACCTCTTTCATACATTCTTCAACCCGGTGCGACGGAATCTCAATATTGACCCCGAGCGCCTGGAGCACATCGGCGCTTCCGCTCTTGCTCGAAACCGAGCGGTTGCCGTGCTTCGCCACGGCAACGCCTGCGCCGGCTACCACGAAGGCAACGGTCGTCGATATATTGAAAGTGTGGGCCATGTCTCCGCCCGTGCCGCAGGTGTCGACCTGGTATTCGGCATCGAGCTTGACCGGGACGGCCTTCTCGCGCATGACCCGGGCGGAACCGGTGATCTCCTCCACGGTCTCACCCTTGATCCGGAGCGCCGTAATGTAGGCGGCGATCTGGGCGTCCGTGGCCTCCCCCTGCATGATCTCGCGCATCACGGCCTCGGCTTCGGTTTCAGTGAGATTCGTTTTTACGACGACCTTTGCGATGGCTTCTTTGATCATGGCTACACCTCTTTACCACAAAGAACTAAGACACGAAGTTGAAGTCTCATGATTTTCTTGGTGTCTTCGTGCCCTCGTGGTGAATATTTACAGCTTCAAAAAGTTCCTGAGGAGATCCTTGCCCACGCCCGTCAGGATCGACTCCGGGTGGAACTGTACGCCCTCGAGCTTGTGTTGTTTGTGCCGGACGCCCATGATGATTCCATCAGCGCTCCAGGCCGAGACCTCAAGCACCGACGGCAGCGTCTCGCGCTTGACGATGAGCGAATGATAGCGCGTCGCCTCAAAGGGGTTCGGAAGGCCGCTGAAGATGGTCTTGCCATCGTGGTGGATCATCGAGGTCTTGCCGTGCATGAGATACGGCGCCCTGATTACGTCCCCGCCGAAGGCATCGCCGATGGACTGGTGACCGAGACAAACGCCGAGGATCGGGATTTTGCCCGTGAAGTGCTTGATCACGTCTATGGAGATGCCCGCCTCTTTCGGCGTGCAGGGGCCCGGCGAAATCACGATGCGGTCGGGATTCATCTTCTCGATTTCAGGGATCGTGATCCTGTTGTTGCGGTATACTTTCAGGTCCTGTCCGAGCTCGCCGAAATACTGGACAAGATTATAGGTGAAGGAATCGTAATTGTCGATCATTAACAGCATGAGAAACCCCTAAAGGATTCATATCTCGCCAGGACGCAAAGGAAATCCTTGACTTATGATTTTAAACCAGCTACCCGGCCTTTCTTTGCGCTCTTGGCGTCTTTGCAAGAAACCCTTGCTTTTGCTTTGACCCTCTGTTTTTTCTCCGCGCTCTCCGCGAGAACACGGCCTCTGCTTTGCCTTTCCAGTGCCCAATTCTGAACTCTGAACTATCAGTTAATCCAGCCCCTTCTCCGCCATCTCCACGGCCCGCATCATGGCCCTGGCCTTGTTCACTGTCTCCTGGTACTCGGCGGCAGGGTCGCTGTCCGCCACCACGCCGCCGCCGGCCTGGATGTAGGCCACGTTGTCCTTGATCACGAGCGTGCGGATCGTGATACAGGTGTCCATATTACCCGAGAACCCGAAGTACCCCACTGCCCCCGCATAAGGACCGCGGCGCGTGGGCTCCAACTCATCGATGATTTCCATGGCCCTGATCTTGGGTGCGCCAGAGACCGTGCCGGCCGGAAAGCATGCGCGGATCACGTCGTAAGCGTCTTTGCCGCTCGACAGCCTGCCGCGTACATTCGAGACGATATGCATCACATGAGAGTAGCGTTCGATCACCATGAGCTCGCTCACGTTCACGCTGCCCGGCTCGCTCACCCTGCCAACATCGTTCCTGCCCAGGTCAACGAGCATGATATGCTCCGCCCGTTCCTTGGGATCGGCGAGAAGTTCCTCGGCGAGGGCCTTGTCCTCTTCTTCCGTCGCCCCGCGCCGCCGCGTGCCCGCGATCGGCCTGAGGTCGATCCCGGCGCCCTCGAGCCTGACCATGACCTCGGGTGACGCTCCGACAACAGTCGTGTCGCCGCAGCGAAGAAAATACATG
>JBLMWN010000069.1:0-3441 GCA_050257255.1 Betaproteobacteria bacterium
CATAGCGGTCATACCCGCTCGATACGGTTCCACCCGGTTTCCCGGCAAGGCGCTCGCCCTCATTAGGGACAAACCCATGATCCGATGGGTATATGAGCGTACGCAACGCTCGCGATTGGTCGACCGGGTTGTTGTTGCGACCGATGACGAGCGTATACTGCAGGCGATAACGGCGTTTGGAGGAGATGCGGTAATGACGTCACCGGAACACCCTACTGGTACGGACCGGGTCTCAGAGGTTGCGAATAAACTCGACTGCGATATCGTCGTGAATGTGCAGGGAGACGAGCCGCTCATACATCCTGAGATGATCGATCAGGCTATTTCCCCATTTCTGGATGATCCATCGATCTCCATGGGTACGCTCTGTAAAAAAATTGACACCCGGGAAGAGGCCTTCGACCCGAACGTGGTCAAGGTCGTATTCGACGGAAAGGGCTTTGCGCTCTATTTTTCGCGGGCGCCCATCCCTTGGGACCGTGATCACTGGTCCGGAAAAAGCTCGTTCACCGAGCTGGCCCTCGCTCGCCCCATGTATAAACATATCGGCCTGTACGTCTTTGGCCGTGACTTTCTCTTGCACTATGCGAAGATGCCCCAGACGCCGCTCGAAGCCGCGGAGAAACTCGAACAGCTCAGGGCGCTCGAATCAGGATGCCGGATCAAGATTGTCGTGACCGAGCACGAATCCTTTGGTGTTGACATCCCCGGTGATTTGGGTAAAATATTGAATCGGCTGAAAGAAGGAAGAGATTAGGCATGGAAAAGAAAAAGGTCCCGACCAAATACATTTTCGTGACCGGCGGCGTGGTCTCGTCGCTCGGAAAAGGACTTGCCGCAGCCTCGATTGGCGCGCTCCTCGAGAGCAGGGGACTGAAGGTAACCTTCCTCAAACTCGACCCCTATATCAATGTAGACCCCGGCACGATGAGCCCATTCCAGCATGGCGAGGTTTATGTGACCGACGACGGCGCCGAGACCGATCTGGACCTCGGTCACTACGAACGGTACAGCAACGTCACCACCGGCCAGAAGAACAACTATACCTCGGGAAGGATCTACTTCAATGTCATCAGCAAGGAGCGGCGGGGAGACTATCTCGGCGGAACGGTCCAGGTGGTGCCGCATATCACCGACGAGATCAAGCGCGCAATCACGGACCTCGCGGACGATGAAGACGTCGTGATCGTCGAGATCGGCGGTACCATCGGCGACATCGAGAGCCTTCCGTTTCTCGAAGCCATCCGGCAACTGAGATACAGCCTCGGCAGGGAAAACGTCCTCTATGTCCATCTCACGCTCGTGCCGTTCATAAAAGCGGCGGACGAGCTCAAGACCAAGCCCACGCAGCACAGCGTCAAGGAACTCCTGTCCATCGGTATCCAGCCGAACATACTCGTCTGCCGCAGCGACAGGTCGATCCCCAAAGACATGAAGCGGAAGATCGCTCTCTTTTGCAACGTCGAAGAGAACGCGGTCATCACCGCCCAGGACGTCGAGACGATCTATGAAGTCCCCCTCCATCTGCATGAAGAGGGGTTGGATGACCGGATCGTTGAAGCGCTTGACCTCAAGACCTCGAACAATAATCTTAAAACGTGGAAGACGATCGTCGATCGCATCAAGAACCCGTCGAAGAACGTCACCATTGCTCTGGTCGGGAAATACATCGATCTCAAAGAGGCGTATAAGAGCCTCTGCGAAGCATTGACGCACGGCGGAATTGCCAACGACGCGAGAGTCAATATCTGCTGGGCCGATTCTGAGGAAATCGAGATCAAGGGCGCGGCCGAGATGCTTCAAGGCATGGACGGTATCCTGGTACCCGGCGGGTTTGGTATTCGCGGGGTGGAGGGGAAAATTGCCACGGTCAAGTATGCCCGGGAAAACAAGGTCCCGTATTTCGGCATCTGCCTCGGCATGCAGTGCGCCGTGATCGAGGTCGCGCGCGACCTCGCACATCTTCAGAACGCGAACAGTTCCGAGTTCGACCAGAAGACGCCCCATCCTGTTATCTACCTCATCGAGCAGTGGTACGATTACCGCAACAAGACCGTTCAAAAACGGGACATCACGAGCGACAAAGGCGGCAGTATGCGTCTTGGCGCATACCCCTGCAAGATCGAGAAGGGGACACTTGCATATCAGGCCTATGGAAAAGAGGATATATCCGAACGACACCGTCACCGCTACGAATTCAACAATAAATACCTCGAATCGCTGAAGACGGCCGGTCTTGTGATCAGCGGCGTCTCGCCTGACGGCACATTGGTCGAAATCGTGGAACTGAGGGACCATCCCTGGTTCCTCGGATGCCAGTTTCATCCGGAATTCAAATCCAATCCGCGCAGGCCTCATCCGCTTTTCACGGCGTTCATCGGCGCCGCACTGAAGCACACGGAACAGGGCAGCTAATGGTGACGAAGGAAATCAATTTCCGGGGTATCAAGATCGGCGGGAGCAATCCTTTTATCCTGATAGCCGGTCCCTGCGTCATCGAGTCGGAGCGTGCCACCCTGGATGCTGCCGCACGGCTCAAGCAGATGACGGC
Organism: Betaproteobacteria bacterium; assembly: GCA_050257255.1. Classification (GTDB taxonomy): domain Bacteria; phylum Nitrospirota; class UBA9217; order UBA9217; family UBA9217; genus JAJYKN01. Next base: position 2,552 of record JBLMWN010000069.1, read on the forward strand.
TGATCTCGGCATTCCCTTCATTTTCAAATCGTCCTTCGACAAGGCGAACCGAAGCTCCGTAAAATCATATCGCGGGCCAGGACTGAAACGAGGGCTCCAGATTCTCCATCGTGCGGCTACAGAACTGGATCTGCCCATTCTTTCCGATGTGCATCGGTTCGAAGAGATCGGCCCTGCAGCAGAAATTCTCGACGTGATCCAGGTTCCCGCATTCCTGTGCCGGCAGACCGATTTCATTATCGAGGTGGCCAAGACAGGCAAGGTAATAAACATAAAGAAGGGACAGTTTCTCGCTCCCTGGGATATCATGAACGTGGCCGAGAAAGCGCTGTCCGCGGGAAACGACAAAATCATTATTACCGAGCGGGGGACGTCCTTCGGTTACAACAATCTGGTTGCCGACTTGCGCGCCCTGCCCATCATGCGTGAGTTCGGCTACCCCGTCGTGTTCGACGCGACCCATTCCGTGCAGCTGCCGGGCGCGGGAGGAACTGCGTCATCGGGTGACCGTAAGTTCGTACCGTACCTGACACGGGCTGCGGTCGCGGCAGGCATCGACGCGCTTTTCATGGAAGTCCATGCTTGCCCCGATAAAGCGCTGTGCGACGGGCCGAACATGATGAGTCTTGACGATCTTCCCGCACTTCTCAGGCAAGCGCAGGAGATCGACGGGATTGTGAAACAATGATAGATCAAGCCAAAAAGGTTCTCAGAATCGAGGCGGAAGCGATCGCGGCGCTCATCAACCGCATTGATGAGCGTTTTGAGCAAGCCGTGGAAATGATCCTGCACTGCAAGGGCCGTGTGGTCGTAAGCGGCATGGGAAAATCGGGCCTGATTGGAAAGAAGATAGCCGCGACGCTTGCGTCGACGGGCACGCCTGCTCTCTT
>JBLMWN010000070.1:0-4948 GCA_050257255.1 Betaproteobacteria bacterium
GATATGGATTCCCACTTCCATGGGAGGTCGAAGCAATTAAATCCAGCGGGCGTGTTAGCAATCCCGGAATAATAATTAAAAAATATTTTAAAAAGATGCACCCTGGGTCTTGAGCAAACAAGAGGCCGATTTCAATTCTGTTCCCTTGGCAGACGTATTAGGCTTCCACCTCTGATACCGTTGGGGCTTGCACACCGCATCTGGCATACCGGGCATTCTTATTATATTATTATATTACCTCTGCCTCAAAACCCAAGGTCACCTTCCTTCCGACAACCGTATTCAAACCTGGTGAAATCACCAAAGTCTATGGGGAAATTTCTTAGTGAATCCCCTTGTTTCGCCTGATCTGTTGTGCCACTCCTACCCAGGCCGCCTCGTATCCGACCGCTGTTTCCTCGTCCATTTCACGCCTCTGCGTGTAAAGGAAGGACGGATAATTCCCTGATAATCTGGCGGAAAATGCACTGCTCATTTTAGCGGACAGCGCTTGATACAGTTTGGTGCCGAAAATTAATGAGGTCATCGTATGTTTTTGAGGTTTTTCCATGTCAACGCTCGATACTTAAGTAGAAGCAAAGTATGTGCCATAATTATCACGTATCAGCGAGAGCGATCCTTACCCGATCTTGAAGCACCTCATCGAGATCGAACCATATTGAAACCCCTCATGGATAAAGGAGAGCGGTTCGTCTACATCCTGCAGCGCGATGGCATAGATCATCGGAAGATAATGGTCGAGTGTCGGTATGGCCAATAAAGATGTGCGTCCCATATTCTGATAATGGATCAGAGCGTCGTGGTTTCTCTTGAGCAGATTCGCTTTTACTTTTTCGTCAAACTCCCCCGCCCAATCAAAGGTCGGGGCATCGACGTTTTCGAAATCGAGCATCCCGAGGTTGTGCACGATGTTTCCGCTTCCGATGATCAGCACGCCTCGATGCCGTAGTTCGGCGAGTTCCCGCGCCAAATCATAATGGTACTGCAGCGGCTTCGGGTGCCATTCATTGAAGGTATAGGCAAGGCTCATCTCGAACACCGGGACATCAGCGTCGGGATAGATATGCTTGAGCACGGCCCATGACGCGTGGTCCAGCCCCCAGTCGTTTCTGCAGGAGACCTTCACTTTTGTTACCAGGTCCGCCACGAGTCGTGCCTCTTCGGGCGCGCCGGGGCTCGGATACCGGATGGTGTACAGTTCATCAGGAAAGCCGTAAAAATCGTGAATGGTCCTCGGCTTGTCCATGCATGTCACGAACGTCCCCTTCGCGAGCCAGTGAGCAGAGATCACCAGGATTGCTTTGGGTTTCAAAAGACTCCCGCCCAGGGCTGCAAGGCTTCTGGTGTAACTGTTATTCAGAATGATGTTCATCGGAGAACCGTGCCCGATGAAGAGTACCGGCATCCTGCTGTCCATGACATATTTCCTTTCGGCACTTCAGCTCTTTTGTTTCCCTCATGCTATACTCTAACCATCGCTCCACGAAGAGTCGGGAAAGAAAGCGAAGCCGCTATGCGGGAATGGAACGCGGTCATCAGCGTACACGAGCACGGGTACAGAAAAGCGCTCGATGTGTTCGGCGATTTCGGCGAGGTCCGTCGCACGGAATTCTTCAACGTCCTGTTGCTGCGAGCGGAAAATCCTCCGGAAATGCTCGAAGCGCTCCGGACGCGGGCGCAGGAGCGTCCCGAGTCGCTTTCTTTTCTCGCCCGCCTTATACCGGTCACCCGCACATTCATCTTCAATTCAGCCGACGAGTTCGAAGCCCGGGCAAAGGAGATCGTCCTTGGATGGGTGCAACAGCTTGCAGGCAAAGCGTTTTACGTGCGCATACGTCGCCGCGGATTCAAGGGACGTTTTTCGAGCCCCGATGAAGAGCGATTTCTGGACACGATCCTGCTCGAAGCTCTTGAAAACACCGACTCGCCCGGAAGCATCTCGTTCGAGCATCCCGACGCCGTCGTCGCCGTCGAAACCGTAGGAACCTGGGCGGGCATGTCGCTCTGGACGCGAGACGACCTTGAGCGCTATCCGTTCATTCGCATCATCTGATATGACAGACGCTGACCAGCATGCCGGCACGCCGTCGCCGTGTTCACGCGTCCCGTTCATGCTGCACGCTGATGAGACCACTTTTCGCGGCCGTTCATGGGAGCGCAGAAAAGAGCCTTGAAATCGCTTTCGATGTTCCTGATGAACTGCTCTCTTCTCTTCTTATACCGCGACATCTTGGCCTCTACGTATATCCGGAAGTCCAGAAAGAAATAGAGTTCAAAACAGGACGCGGCAATCGCGAGCAGGACAATAGGATCCTTGTATTTCACGAGCGGCGGAAAAACAAGGCTGTCCGCTTTCAATATGACGGCGACGGCCCCGATAAGAACAACAAGGATGATCCAGAATACTTTGAAAAATTTTTGTTCAAGCACTGTCAGTTCGATCGACTCGAGATAATCGAACAGGGTTCCCGCTTTTTTTTCGAAAGTGTCCCATTCACAGGTTTTGGCATAGTGGACAAGAGCCTTCCGGTATCCTTCGACCTCTTCGTTGATCTTATCGTATAATTCACGGTCCATGGCTTCTCTCCGTTTTGGCTATCTGATAAAATTATAGCACTCCTGCCTGCACTTGACAGCATACAAGCCGCGTGATACTGTATCGCACGCATCGCCTTCGGCTAGCGCGACGAAGAAGCCACTATGGCGTCCATCATCGAAATAAAAAATCTGACAAAGACCTATCCCGGTGTCAAGGCCGTGGACAATGTCAGCCTCTCCATCAAACAGGGAATCTGCTTCGGCCTGCTCGGTCCCAACGGTGCGGGCAAGACCACGCTCATCGAAATCGTCGAAGGCATTCAAAAGCCTGATGCCGGCGGCACGCTGTACAAAGGCGCGCCCGCGGGAGATCGCTTTCGGAAAGAGGCGGGTATCCAGTTCCAGGTCACCTCGCTCCAGGAGTTCCTTACGGTTCGAGAGACGCTGCGGTTGTTCAAAAATCTCTATCCCCGGACCATAGGCACGGATGAGGTCATCCGGCTTTGCAGTCTCGACGAGTTCCTCGACCGCGACACACGCAAGCTCTCAGGCGGACAACGTCAGCGGCTGCTCATGGCGCTGGCGCTCATCAACGACCCGGAAGTCCTCTTTCTCGACGAGCCGACAACAGGACTCGACCCGCAGGCACGCCGGAATTTCTGGGACCTCATCTCCATGATCCGCTCAAAAGGCAAGACCGTCGTGCTGACCACGCACTACATGGACGAGGCCTACGCGCTCTGCGACGAGATCGCGATCATGGACCGCGGGAGAATCATCGCGCAGGGGACGCCGGAACTGCTCCTGAAGGAGCATTTCGGCGACATTGTTTTACAGCTCCCGGAAGAGGACGTAACCGGGAAGCTGGAGGGGCTCTCGCTCTGCGTTTCGAAGCAGCCTGGCTGGTGTGAGATCCAGACGCACGATGTTGACGCGACGATCAGGATGCTCCTGGAGCGGGGAGTCTCGCTCGCGCGGATGAACATGCGTTCCTGGAGCCTCGAAGACCTGTTCATCGCGCTCACGGGGAAGGACTTGAGAAGCTGACACGCTTGCAGTCTTGCAAACCGACGCGTGGAAATGTGCTCTTATAGAGCGACGCATAAGTAATGCAACATGCTTTCATTCACGTATACACAACTGCCAAAAGGCCGTGATCAATCACCCTCTCCTTCAAGGAGAGGGCTGGGGTGAGGATGGGTCTGTACCGGGCTTCTAAAACCCATCCCCACCTTAATCCTCCCCTTGAAGGGGAGGAAAAACTCATGACCGCGATCTGTTTTGCTGAGAAAGGTCTATTGCATTACTAAAGCGGAGATCAATAATATGTGATTTATGCATGCTTATGATAACGATCAAGGTTTTGCTGTTCCGAAGGGGGATTCATTCGTAAAAAGTACTAATATGTCACCCTGAACTCGTTTCAGGGTCTCTTAATATGTTGAAAAGATGAGATGCTGAAATGAATTCAGCATGACAGTTTGTGCTTTTCCCGACTTTTTACGACTTCATCAAAAGAGGAGGTCGTTAAGAAACATGAACAGAAAGATGATGTTCATTTTGCTGGTACTACTGCTTGCGAAGCCCGTTTTTGCAGCGGAATATATAATTGGAGAAGGCGACACGCTCACGATTTCCGTCTGGGGTGAAAAGGACCTCAGCCTTTCCGTCAAAGTCCGTCCCGACGGAAAGATCACGCTACCCGCGATTGGAGAGGTAGCGGCGGCGAATATGACCCCGGCGCGTCTTCAGACCGTGCTTACAAACAAGTTGAAGGGAATCGTAAAAAACCCCATCGTTACGGTGATCGTTACGGAGATAACCAACAATAAAGTGTATATTTTTGGCGGCGGAGTCAGCTCCGGAGTTTACAGCCTGGCCCAAAGGACCACACTGTTGCAGCTTCTCTGCCAGCTTGGGCATCAGGTATCGCCGTCAGCAGGAGCAACGGGCGCAGGCACAGCTTCTCCAGACTTGAAAAATGCCTATGTCCTCAGAAAAGAAGAGAAAATAAAAAAGGACTTCTACAACCTTTTTATTAAGGGCCAGACGTCCGAAGATATCGTCATCGAACCGAACGACGCCATATTCATTCCCGCTTACGTAGACAAGAACGTCTATATAATGGGCGCAGTTGCTGCCCCAAAGGCGATCGAATACCGCGAAAGCTTAACCGTTATGGAGGCTATCCTCGGCGCAGGTGGGTTTACGAAGTTCGCGAGTCCTAATGATACGATCATTTACCGCAAGGAAAATAACAGGGAAATGACAATCAAAGTAAAGGCCAAACGGCTTATGTCCGACGGCGACCTGACCCAGAATGTGATGCTGAAGCCGGGCGACTATATTGTCGTCCACGAAGGCATTTTTTAGGAGCTGAAAACATGGAGACGCAGCAGGAATTCGATAT
>JBLMWN010000071.1:0-10935 GCA_050257255.1 Betaproteobacteria bacterium
GACGGAATTCTCGACCTTCACACCTTCGACCCTGCGGAGGTGAAAGACCTCGTGCCCGGGTATCTCACCGCCTGCCGCGAACGCGGCATACTGCAAGTGCGCATCATTCACGGAAAAGGGACGGGCGTACTTCGCCGCACGGTTCAGTCGATCCTTGAAAAGCTGCCGTGTGTGGAATCGTTCAGGACTGCGGGGGAAGAGGCGGGAGGATGGGGAGCAACGATCGTAGTGCTCCGAACTATTGACACGAAGAGGTGAACTGCCTGCAAGCTCACGCTGTCAGGCTTGCCGGCTTACGTCGCACTTCTCGTCGGGATCTTGAGCCGCTGTCCGATCCTGAGCATTCTGCCTGAACGAAGGTTGTTCGCTTCACGGATTCGTTGCATGCTCGTCCGGTACCGGAGCGCGATCATGTACAGTGTCTCGCCTCTCCGAACGCGATGAACAACGTATTCAACCTTCGGAGGGGTCCATCTCGCCATCTGTTCGATGCTCGCGAGCACGGCTTCCCCTTTGCCGACCGGTACTTTGAGCGCATAGGGGCTATTCGGCGTCGCATCGCGCCGGAGCTCGGGGTTCAGCGCCGTAAGTTCTTCCAGATCGACCTCCAGGTTTTCAGCCACGCTGCTCAAGTGGACCGGCTTTTCGATTGTCACGGTCTCATAGGACAGGGGGGTGTCGATTTCATCAAGGGTGAACCCATAGCGTGCGGGATCTTTGAGAATCGTCAACACGGCAAGGAACCGCGGGAAATACCGGGCCGTTTCGCGCGGAAGCCGCTCGTAGAAGTCCCAGAAATTGTCGAGGTAATCGATCTTCTGGCCCCTGATGACCCTCGCTACGGAACCTTCGCCGCAGTTATAGGCGGCAAGGACCGTGGCCCAGTCGCCGAACATCTGGTGCAGCTCTGTCAGGTACGCGATGGCGGCGGCCGTGGCCTTCGCCGGGTCCAGGCGTTCATCGATCCAGGCGTTCCTTTTAAGCCCGTATTTGTACCCCGTTGAGGGAATGAACTGCCACAGGCCGAGAGCCCGCGAGCGCGATAATGCCCTGACCTTGAACCCGCTCTCGATGAGCGGAAGCCACGAAAGCTCCTCGGGCATGCCCGCCTCCCTCAAGGCTTTGACCATCTCGCCGCGGTACCTGCCCGATCTTTTATAGGATTCCACAAAAAAATCGCGCTCTAGGGTCTGGAACGACTGTATCTCCCGCTGCACGTGATCATTGATGGTCATGGGGATCGCCGCAGAGGTCCCGCTCACCGTTGTCTGCCGCGATGCATACATCTCCATGATGCGCTTGGAGATCACGAATCGGAGATCTTCCTTTTGCTGGGAGAGCTTTGGATTATTGCCGGGGACCTTGAGTATGAGCGCATACGCCTGATCAAGTGATTCGATTGCCTGTTCCTCGTCGCCGTCTTCCCAATACTCCTGGGCGGTCTCGGTCAACTCCAGCGCCGTATCCAGGATCGATTGTTCATCGCCGCCGTTTTCTTTGCCGTTTTCTTTTTTCGACAGAGGAGCGTTCTTATCGCTCTGAGAGGGCGCGCCAACTTCTGCCGGCGACGACTCGGCCGCCTCAGGAGCAGCCGCGAGAGAAGACGCTGATGCCTCATCAACGGTTACACTCTTCGGCGCCGATGAGATGTCCGGGGGTATGTCGTTCCTGTTCTGGCTTACGGGAACGTTCGGGTGGGCGCAACTGAATACGAGAAACAGAGAAGAAATTAAAACGAGATGTCGGTATATCAAGCGCGTGAGGTTCATGATTAGGGCCAATAATAAACCATCACGAATGAAAATGCAAATTAATTTAACAATGAAATCACTTTTTGAGGTCACTTATGAAAAAATTGCGCATCATTTGACAAGATGATTCATCTATATTATAGTATGCCTTGGAAATGAGCCGCCCTGTGCATTTCCCGGGATCTCACGAGGTTTCTCCCCATTCTAATGATGATCAAAAAACCATTTAATTTACTCAGTGTTGTTGTGCGTGCCGGGTTGATAGCGGCGCTCATGACTAATTTTTTCTCCTGTGCCGGGCCGCAGGCCCGCCATGCTGCCCGCCAGCTCCCCGAGCGCAAATCCAAGCCCCACATCGTCATCCCGGACCTTGAAAAGAAAATCCACGCGCTCATCAATGAGGAGAGGAAGAAGGAGGGGCTTTCTCCCCTCGCACGGGACAATGCTCTTGCGCGCATCGCGAGGAAACACAGCCGTGACATGGCAAAGAGAAACTACTTCGACCACGTATCTCCGGAAGGACGCAATTTTGCGCATCGCTACAGTCAGGAAGGATACAAATGCTCCGTCGTTGTCGGCACGACCATCCACATGGGCGCTGAAAACATCGCGCTGAACAATCTCTACGATTCGGCCACGACCGTGAACGGAGAAGTTTTTTACAGCTGGAATTCGCCGGCGAAAATAGCCGAGACAACCGTCCGGGGATGGATGAACAGCCCCGGCCACAGAAAGAACATTCTGACGCCCTACTGGAGAAACGAAGGCATCGGCATTATCATCACACCGGAAGACAAAGTGTACATTACGCAGAATTTCTGCTGAATTAAAATCGTTTGAGTACTCATCCGTTCAACTGTTATCGTGTGCTAATCCGCTTTTTCCGTGTCCAAATGCACCTTTCAGGTTCAAACGTTCTTATAAGCAATAAAATCCATTTCTATAACCACATCTTTCGGAAGCCGGGAGACTTCAACCGTGGCGCGTGCCGGAGGCTCGCTCGGGAAGTATGTCCCGTAGACCTCATTCACCGCTGCGAAATCGGCCATGTTCTTCAGATAGATTGTCGCCTTTAGTACGTTGGACATGCTGCATCCCGCAGAGGCAAGGATAGCTTTGGCATTATCCATGACCAGCTTGGTCTGAGCCTTAATATCCTCCTGCAGTACATTTCCCGTTCTTGGGTCAATCGGTATCTGGCCGGAAACGAATACCAAACCACCTGCTTCAACAGCCTGAGAATAAGGCCCGATCGCCTTCGGCGCATCATCAGTTTTAATGATTTTTTTACCCATAATTACCTCCAGTTGTGGTTTATAAACTGTTCGTAACATATTATTTTTACGGCTATTTATAAAATTAAAGTAAACCTTTCAATTATTTTTTTCTCCATGCCTTCGTTCTTCGTTCCTATGTTCGACGGCAATCCAGACGACGCTGAGAAAGAATATACACATGAACGTGATGGTCACCAGGAGTGCGATAGCCAGACAGACGAAAAGGGCGTCCCTGGCGCCGATATACTGAGCGAACAAAAAACCTGTACTGGCAAGGATGAGATAAATGAGAAGGAGTGCCCACAGAACCTGTTTCAGGTCCTGGAACAACGCATGTCGCGGTCCTCTCATGGCGCAGAGTGCCCCCGCTTTTGAGGTGATGGGGCCTGCGGCCCGGAGTCAGGAAATCTCACTGCCGCAGGCATCATTCTGATCATTTCTTAGCCGGTCTTTACCCGCCTGACGTCAAGGACGCCGTTTATTGTTTCGATGTTCTTGATGATCGTGTTCAGGTGTTCGACGTCTTTGATGTCTATGGTGAAGTTGAGGGTGGCCTGCTGGTCCTCGCCCGTGATGGCTTCTGCGTGCGTGATGTTCGCCTCTGCCGCGCTGATCGAAGTCGATACACTGGCAAGGAGACCCGGCTTGTCCTCGGTCCGGACCGATATCTTGACCGAATGGGCCTGGGTCTTCAAATCTCCCCAGGAAACTTCTATAAGCCGCTCCTTATCAAAGGTGAGTTCGCCGACATTGGGGCAATCCACGGTGTGGATGGAAACTCCCCTCCCCCTGGTAATGAAGCCGATGACCTTGTCGCCCGGCAGGGGATTACAGCACTTGGACAGGTGGATAAGCATATTGTCCATGCCGCTGATCTTCATACCGCCGCCGGAGGGCTTTACCTGCTTCTGGGGGGGCTTTTTGGTGATGGGCTCGATGTGAGGCTTGTCCGGTGCAAGCTTATTGGCCACCATATGCGCCGATACTTTGCCGTATCCGATGGCCGCAAGGAGATCGTCTAAGGTATTGTGGGACATCTCGTTTGCTATTTTGACAAGATCGTCTGACTTGAAGACTTTTGCAGGGCTGAGATCGTGCTTCCGGAGGTCTTTTTCGAGGAGTTCCTTGCCGAGCAGAATGCTTCTCCTCCGTTCCTCGGTCTTGAGCCATGCCTTGATCCTGGTCCTGGCCTTTGAGGTCTGGGCGAACTTGAGCCAGTCCCGGCTCGGGGTGTGGCCGGCCTGAGTAATGATCTCGATCTTGTCGCCGTTGCGGAGCACATGCTTGAGCGGGACGATCTTGCCGTTCACCTTGGCCCCCACGCACTGGTGGCCGATATCGGTATGGACACTGTACGCAAAATCGACTGGCGTCGACCCCTGGGGCAGTTCTTTGACATCACCACGAGGCGTGAAAACGTAAACAACGTCGGGGAACAGATCGCCCTTGACGGTCTCCATGAATTCCTTGGCATCAGGCAGATCGCGCTGCCATTCCAAAAGCTGCCGGAGCCATGCGAACTGTTGTTCTTCGCGCTGGCTGATTGCCGAGCGTTCCTTGTACCGCCAGTGTGCGGCGATACCTTCCTCGGCAAGGCGATGCATCTCTTCGGTGCGGATCTGGAACTCCACGCGCTGCCCCTTGGGCCCGATGACCGTCGTGTGGAGAGACTGATACAAATTGGACTTGGGGACGCCGATGAAGTCCTTGAACCGTCCGGGCACGGGGGTCCAGAGCGAGTGGATGAGCCCCAGGATGGCGTAGCAGTTCGCCTTGGTGTCGGTGATGATGCGGATCGCGATCAGATCGTAGATGTCTTCAAAAGCGATCCCCTGCTTCTGCATCTTCTGCCAGATGCTGTAAAAGTGCTTGGGACGGCCCTTCACCTCTCCTGTGTACCCGTGCTCGGCAAGCTGCCGCTTCATGATCTCGATGAGCTCGTTGATGTAGGACTCGCGCTCGATGCGGCGCTGCATGACTTTCTGGGAAAGTTCCCGGTATGCCTCGTGGTTAAGGTACATGAACGAGAGGTCTTCCAGTTCTGTTTTGATCTTCGAGATGCCGAGGCGGTTGGCAAGCGGAGCGTAAATGTCGAGCGTTTCCTGCGCGATGCGCTTCTGTTTTTCCGGAGGCAGGGACTTGAGGGTGCGCATATTGTGGAGCCGGTCGGCGAGCTTGATGAGAATAACCCGGATGTCCTTTGCCATGGCCACGATCATCTTGCGGAAATTCTCGGCCTCTCGCTGTTCACGGCTCTGCAGTTCCATGCGGGACAGTTTGGTCATGCCGTCGACGAGCATGGCGACTTCGTCGCCGAACATGGCCTTGATCTCTTCCGGTTTGACTCCCGTGTCCTCGATGGTATCGTGAAGCAGACCAGCGGCCACGGTGGCCGCATCCAGCTTGAGGTTGGAAAGAATTGCGGCTACTTCGATAGGATGGTTCAGGTAGGCCTCGCCGGAAAGACGCGTCTGCCCCTGATGCGCTTTTGCGGAGAAGATGTAGGCCCGGCGAAGCAGATCGACGTCCGCTTCGGGATTGTAGTTTTGAATCCGTTCGACTATGTCTTCAAGACGAACTGCTGGCATAAGTTTCTAAAGTTCCAAATATCAAACTCCAAATTTCAAATAAATTCCAAATTTGAAAAGTCAAGCGCCAAACGTTTGGAGATTGGATATTGAGTATTGGAATTTATTTGATATTTGAGGCTTGTCATTTGGGATTTTCCTTTTCAGTTTTCAAGTCCCGTATCTCCAGCTCGACCGACGTCGCTCCGTTCCATGCATTGAGGCGCGGCGTGAACACCGCAGCCAGGCGTGCGCCGTCCCTCACCTGCCGGCCGAGAAGCGAGCCTTTATTGAAAGCAATGGCGTCCAGGGCCGGCCCGTTTCCCTGTCTGAGACGGAACTTCAGGTGATTATTGCCGACAATCCTCGAGGACATGACCTCGAGCCCTCGTGCACCGAGTCTGGGCTCGGGATTTCCCTGGCCAAAAGGGGCCAGTTTGTCCATCTCCCTCATCACGTCTATGGTAAGTTCGTCAAAGGTGACGGCCCCCTCTACGGTCAGCGTCCGGATAAAGCCCTGCGCCCCTAATTGCTCCAGTGCCAGATTGCTCAGCCGTTCCCGGAATGCGGGGATCTGTTCTTCTGCAATGGTGAACCCGGCGGCATATTTATGCCCGCCGAACCCCAGGAGCATGCCCGAACATGCCGCCAGGCCTGCATAGAGATCAAATCCGGGTATGCTTCTGGCCGAACCCTTGCCGACTCCATTCTGAATGCAGATCAGCGCCGTGGGCCGGTAGAACTCCTCGACAAGCCTCGATGCCACGATACCGATGACCCCCGGGTGCCATTGATCCGACGACAACACGAGTGCTCCCGCGGCTGCGGGGTCCGACCGGAAACAGAGTCGCCTGGCGTCTTCCCAGATGCTCACTTCAACGGACTGCCGTTCTTTGTTCACCGAATCAAGGGCTGATGCGAGTTGCCGCGCTTCTTCGGGAGAGTCCGTGGTGAGGAGCCGGAACGACATGTCCGCCCGCTCAAGCCTGCCGCTTGCATTGATCCGGGGGGCGATCGTGAACCCGACAGTGCCTACGCCTATCCTTTTACCGTTCAGTCCGGCGACCTGTTTCAACGCTGCGATGCCCTGCCGTTGAAACGGGACATCCGAGGACAGCACCTCCAAACCATGCTTGACCAGGATCCGGTTCTCGCCCGTGATCCTGCCGATATCGGCCACCGTGCCGAGCGTCACCAGGTCGAGATAGGACCTCAAGCCCTCATCATCGGAATTGACGCCCAGAAGGGCCTGCACCAGCTTGAAGACGATGCCGACACCCGTCAAGCCGGATACTTTCCGCCTCAATTCGTCCGGGACATCGGGAGACAGAAGCAAGGGGTGCAAAACCGCATAAGCATCGGGCAAAACAGAACCCGAACCAGCAGCTCTGCCGGCTTGTTCGGAGCTGCTTTCATCCTTGCGTGGAATATGAAGGTCCGATTCAGGCTGTTTGAACTCGTGATGGTCGGTAATGATCAGATCGAGCCCCAGAAGACGGGCCGCAGCGGCCTCACGATGAGCTGTTATGCCGCAGTCGACAGAGATGACCAACCCCGCACCGGACGCTTTGAGACTCTCCAGCGCTCCGGCGTTCAATCCGTACCCCTCGGTCATCCGATCGGGAATGTAACTGCTCACCTGTGCGCCCAGGCGCTTGAGTGCAAGGTAAAGAAGCGAGGTTCCGGTCACGCCGTCGACATCGTAGTCTCCGTAGACAACGATTTTTTCCCCCCTTGCCACCGCCTTCCTGATGCGGCTGACGGCCGGTTCTATCTGGCTGAAGATGCGGGGATCGGACAGCGCCGAAAGCTCGCAGGAGAGAAAGAACCGCGCCTCGGCCGCCCCGGTGATGCCGCGATTGACCATGAGCCGGGCGATGAGCGGATGAAACCCTGCCTGATCCGAGAGCATGGCCGCAGCACCTGCATCAGGCTCATCGAGGACCCATTTCATACTCACGAGCTGTCCTTTTATCCCTTATTATTGTCTTTATCTTCTTTATCTTCTTTCTCTTTTTTTGCCGCTGCATCGGCATCGGAAAGGCCCTTTTTAAACCCTCTGATGGCCTTTCCCAGCCCCTCACCGAGCTGCGGCAGCCTGCTGCCTCCGAAAATGACGAGCGCAATAACCAGGATGATAATTAGCTCCGTCGTTCCCAATCCGCACATGATGCCTCCTCGTACTCCTCTGGCGTATTCAGATTTTTAAACGATGTCCGCGCAGGGTCAAAGCGGTCTATTTCCTGCTCCGTTACCCATCTCACTCGCAGTTGTCCGTACAGCTCCTGGATTTTTCGCCTGTCCCGCCTGATGTGGTCTTCAATGATCGGTATAAGTCCCCTGCTGTATACCGCGTGCAGTGGTTCGAACCTCCCATTGATCACGGGAACGACAATGTCATGTCCTTCGGCCAGACCAGCCATGTATGCCATCAGCCGGGAGTTCAGGAACGGCATATCGCAGGCGACCACAAAGTTATATTCTTCTGATGACCGTAAAAGACCTGAATAAACGCCGGTGAGTGGACAGCGCTTATCAAACACATCACTGACAACCCTGACGCCATAGGCGGTGTATCGCTCAGGGGCATTTGTTACGATGATGATGTTTTGAAAAACGTTGTTCAGCGATCGCAGAACATGCTCGATTATGGGCATGCCGGCGACCTTGAGAAACGCCTTATCGGTTCCCATGCGCTTGTTCTCGCCGCCCGAAAGCACTATGCCCGTCATGGTTAAAATTACAGCATTTACCGTAAAGTGTCAACTGAGAACTTGAACTTTTTCAATATAATTGGCCATGTAAACGCCTGGAATCCCCTATTCTGTTCCTTTCCTAAGTGCGTTTTAAGGATATCGGGTAACCTTATCAATAAGACGGCAGCAAAGAGAAGCTAAAATTGTAATTTTATGTTGACAAGCCGTAGCTAAGACTTTAAAGTAGCTTCATGAAATGGAAGGCCATCATCGTACTCTTGGCAATTTCCTTCACCATTTTCGCTCCTCCTTCGCTGCCCCTGACGGCGGCACACGACGGCCACTCGCGGATCGGCAGCCTGGACATCTGTCATTCGGCAATTCCGGCGATCTCTGCAAATGGCGAAATGCCCTGTATCACTCCCGGTCCGGCCGTGCATTGCCCCACGATTTTCATCGCTCTTACCGCTTCTCAAAAACCCTTCTTTTTGCAACCACTCTTCACCTTCGATAGTGAGCATCCGCCCAAGGCGTAATTCCTCTTCTTTCACATTCCCGGAAACCAGAACCTGATCGAAAAAAGATCCTTTTTCGCATGACGTCCGAAGATCGTCGCGCGCCCAAGGATGTTTCTCCCCTGTTCTAAAGCTCGGCTCTGCTGCGGGAATATCCATCATCTTCGCGCTGCAAGATATTTCTGAAGCAGGGCCACTGTTCAACCCTGAGAACGGAATGCAACACGAGGGAGCATATACTTTTTTCTTATGATGAATCTTAAAGGAGGAATCATCACCATGGAGTTCAAAAAGGTATTCGACATACAGATGTCTCGAAGAAATCTTCTTATCAATGCGGGGAAAGGCATCGTGGGGGCTGCCGGAATCACAGCGCTCGCGTCCGCTGTCCCGGGATTCGCGCCATCGGCGCATGCCGTTGGCGGCTCAACGGAGAAGTGGCCATGGCCCTACGTGAAGCTCGACCCCGACAAGACTGCCGAGATCGCTTATAACGAATGGTACCGGGTGTTCTGCGGTGCGGCGGTCATCAACAGCGTTTTCAGCCAGCTTCGCGAAAAAGTGGGCGAACCCTACAAGTCGTTCCCGGTTGATTCCTTCGTGTTCCTCGAAGGCGGGATGGCGGGCTGGGGCACGGTATGCGGGTCCAACGCAGGCGCCAATATCGTCAGCAATGTCATCATCGGACCCCGGATCGCGGGGCCCGAGTGCGAGCATGGCCACACCATTGGTTCGGACATGATGGACTGGTATTCCAACACGGCCCTTCCCACATTTACCCCCAAGGAACCAAAGCAGAAAACCGCAATCATCCAGACGACGAGCAATTCGCCCCTCTGCCACGTGTCCGTCGGCAAGTGGATGCAGAAGTCCGGTTTCGCCCTCGCGAGCCCGGAAAGGAAAGACCGGTGCGCACGGGTTGCGGCAAGCGTGGCGCACAAACTCGTTGTTGATTTGAATGCCTGGAAAGACGGCACGTTCAAGCCCAAATCCGCGTGGACGCCCGGCAAGAGCGTCGGGATCACGGCCCAGCAGAACTGCAACGAATGCCACGGAACGAACATTCCTTCGGCGCCATCTATGCCGAAAGCAGCAGCGAAGTAACACGAAGCACGGCGGGCGGACAATTCCGCCCGCCGCATTTACGCAACCAATATGTTTTGATGTCCTTTTACGTGCGACAGCTGATAACGGAAAAGACTCATAAAATCTGAGGAGGTTTCACCATGCGATTCAAAAAAACGCTGACCCTGGTACTGGCCATAGCTGCGATTCTGACACTGGCTGCCGCATGCGGCTCATCATCATCCGATTCCGCAACGCCCGTGTACAGTGTAGAATATGTGCCAGGTACCGGCATGAACGCTCCCAAACAGGGGAAAACGACATTCCAGCTCAAGATTACGAAACAGAGCGACGGCTCTCCAGCAACTGGACTGAATCCGTCACTGGACTTGATGATGCATATGACCAGCGGCGATAGCCATTCAACGCCGGTGGACGTAGTGTCCGAATCGACCACGACACCCGGTACGTACAACTGCACCGTCTATTATTTAATGGCATCCGGTCCGACAATGGGGACATGGGAAATGAAAGCCACGGTAAATGGTGAAACAACGACATTCTATCCCGATGTTGCCATGGCAATGGGAAGCGACACTGTGCGCGCATCGCTCAAGGGCCAGAACGACATCATCAGCAGCATGACCGGAACAGAGAAACGAACCTATTACCTGTTCAACGACGGTCTCGCCAGCGGCATGAGCATGGGGTCTGGTACGCTCAATCTGTTCATCGCGGCCAAGGAAAGCATGATGAGTTTCCCTGCCCTAGCGTCGAAAGCGGTAAGCACCACAACCCTGCATGACGAAACAGGCGCGGCCTGGATCGCTGACCCCGTGACCGTTGAGGCTTCCACGGACGGAATAAACTGGACGAGCGGGACGAACAGCAATGGTGGCCATTGGTCGGTTGCCCTGATGTCGGGCATCACTTCAAGCGTTACGAACACAATCTATGTCCGTCTGGATGTCGGCAAAAACAGCGGAACTGCGGAACGAAAAACAACGGACGGCAATGCTGATACCGGCACCAACGCTTACCAGACTATTTTAGCAACACCCGGT
>JBLMWN010000072.1:0-6015 GCA_050257255.1 Betaproteobacteria bacterium
ACTCCGCTCCACCAGGTCAGTCTGTCACTCTGGCGCTCCAACAGCGTCGACGGCAGTGCTTTCCTGTTTTTGTAACATTCTGTTTTTGTAACATTCTTGCACTTTGCCGCCTGTCGTGTCATAATAGGTTTTACATTACGGGAGGCGGCTTGTTGTATGTCCACTCGGTTCTTCACCGTAACCTCGAAGTTCGTAATCGGCCTGACGCTGGCGCTTGTGTGCGCGCTCGTCTCGGGCGATGTGCTCTATGCCAGCGGAAAGACCGAGACTATCACGATCGGGGGCACGGGCTGCGCACTCGGCGGAGTCCATGCGGTCGCCAAGGCTTTTGAAAAAACACATCCTGGGATCAGGATTAAAATTGTCCCGAGTCTCGGCAGTGGAGGGGGGATCAAAGCCGTTCTCGCCGGGTCTCTTGACCTTGCACTCAGTGCTCGTCCGCTCTCCGGCGCCGAGCGCAGTCAAGACGCCGAAGCGGTCGAGTATGCGCGCACGCCGTTTGTGTTCGTGAATGCATCAAAGGCGGAGGACGTTGCCCTCTCGCTCCAGCAGGTCGCATCGGTTTACAGCGGCGAGAGGCAACGGTGGCCGGACGGCACCCCGATCCGGCTGGTTCTCCGTCCCGAAACCGATACGGATACCCTGTTCTTGAAGGCGATGTCGCCCGCCATGGAGAAAGCAGTGCAGCAGGCATTAAAGCGGCAAGGGATGCTCGAGGCCGTTACGGACCAGGACAATGCCGATCTGCTCGTCAAGATCAGAGGGGCCTTCGGCGCCAGTACGTACGCACAGATCCTGTCCGAGAATCGGCCGCTCAGGCCGCTGTCCCTGGACGGAGTGAGGCCGAGCCTAGAAACCCTTGCCAGCGGGGCCTATCCGTTCTATAAAACCTTTTATGCGGTGACACGGCATGGCAGTAGCAGTCCGGCAACGCGCCGTTTCATCGAGTATCTCGAGTCTCCCGAAGGGAGAGCGATCCTGACGAGGACCGGCCACCTGGTTGCTCCGGTATCGAAATGAAGAGAATAACCGCCTCTGTCATACGCACGACAACGCGCCTGGCCTTTGGCATATCGCTTATCCTGGCGTTCCTGCTTCCCTTCGGCTATCTCGTCATGTCTTATGAACGACAGAGCGTGGTTCTGGAGACCGAGGCGGAGGCTGCCGCATCTCTTGTGTCCCAGCTTATTAGTACGAACCCCGAGTATTGGCGCTATGAGCAGCCGCGGCTCGACAGCTTTTTGTCGCGCCGCCCCTTTAAGACGCATCAGGAGATCTGGCGTATCGTGGATGACAATGATATCGTCCTTGCACAGCACAGGGACCCCGTAGAGCGTCCGCTCATTACGCGTTTGCACCCCCTCTATGATTCCGGGAAGATCGTGGGTCGGGTCGAGATCAGCCGGTCCCTGCGTCCCTTCCTGCTCAAGACCCTTGGTCTGGGATTGCTCGGCCTTGCCTTGGGCGCGGGATCCTTTTTTGTCTTCCGGGTATTTCCGCTGCGGGCACTGGGCCAGGCATTGCAATCGCTGCAGCAAAGCGAGGCAAGGTTTCGTGCTATCGCTTCGACGGCCGCGGACGGGATCATTGTCATCGACGACCACGGAAACATCACCTTCTGGAACCATGCCGCTGAAAAAATGTTCGGCTATACGCCAGGAGAAGCCGTTGGCAGGGAACTGCATACACTCATCGCCCCGCCAGCGTATCATAAACCCTACCGGCTTGGATTTGAACGGTTCATTCAGACCGGGATTGGCCCGGCTATCGGAAACACGCTGGAATTTACGGCGATCCGAAAGAACGGGACGGAATTCCCCATCGAGGTCTCCACATCTGCTGTGGAACTGAACGGGGCGTGGCATGCAGTGGGAATCATCCGCAACATCGGCGAGCGCAAAAGAACGGAAAGCGAGCTTCTAAAGATCGAAAAGCTCGAATCGCTCGGCGTCCTCGCCGGCGGGATAGCCCATGATTTCAACAACCTGCTCACCGTCGTTTTGGGAAGCATTTCCCTGGCCCAACTCGACGCCGACCCGTCCGGCCCGATGTATCAACGTCTCAGCGACGGGGAAAAAGCCGTCCTGCGTGCACGGGATCTGACGCAGCAACTGCTTACCTTTGCCAGGGGCGGAGCGCCGGTCAGGAAGACCGCCTCGATCCACGATATCGTCGAAGAGGCCTGCGGTTTTTCTCTCAGCGGTTCGAACGTGAAGTGTACGTTCTCCTTCGGCGAGAGCCTCAGGCCCGTCGACGTCGATGCAGGGCAGATCAGCCAGGTCATACATAACCTGGTCATCAACGCGGGCCAGGCCATGCCGGACGGCGGCAGCATTCACGTCAGCTGTCAGAATACGACCATTGATGCGCGCGATATGCTCCCGCTCATGGACGGCCGTTACGTCAAAATTTCGGTGAAAGACCAGGGCATCGGCATTCCCCGGGAAATCCTTTCGAAGATTTTCGATCCTTATTTCACGACGAAGCCGAAGGGGAGCGGTCTCGGTCTCGCCACGAGCTATTCGATCGTCAAAAAGCACGGCGGATACATCGGCGTAGAATCCGAGCCTGGCGCGGGTTCGATCTTTCACGTTTATCTTCCCGCTTCGTTGCAGGAATTGCCTGCAAAGCCGCCTCAACCGAAGGGGCCCCCGGGCAAAGGCAAGATCCTGGTCATGGATGATGAAGAGGCCGTGAGACAGATCGTCGGTGAAATGCTCAAGAGCCTCGGATACGATCCGTCCTTCGCCCGGGACGGCCTCGAGGCCCTTGCGGTCTATCAGCGTGCAGCTCAGACAGGGGCAACTTTTAATGCGGTCATCATGGACTTGACGATCCCGGGCGGCATGGGAGGCAAGGAAGCCATCAGGAAAATGCTCGAACTCGACCCCCGTGCGCGCGTCATTGCGGCAAGCGGCTATTCAAACGATCCGATCATGGCGGACTTTGAGTCGCATGGCTTCTCCGGAGTGATTGCCAAGCCCTATACCATGGATGTGCTGGCCACGACCCTGAATGCAGTTATGGCATAGGATCCTCGCCGACTCTCTTTGGCGACAGGCAAGGTCATTGCCCGGCCTCCGCGATCAGGGAAATTCCCGCGAAAACACTTGTTTTTATCAATATTATTGTTTATAATAATGATTCTTGCTTCACTACAATACTCTTAAGAGACGTGGAGGTTTTTCCATGCCGGTATATGAATATGAATGCGGAAATTGCGGGGGCCGTTTCGAGATCGTCCAAAAATTCAGCGACCCGGCACTTACGGTTTGCAAACTGTGCAATGCCACAGCCATCCGGAAGGTGCTGTCGCCTACGGCATTTGTGCTGAAGGGAAGCGGCTGGTACGCGACGGATTATCCGTCGCAGGACCGAAAACAGGCGAGTTCGTCAAAGAAGTCTTCTGAGGACTCAAAACCGGCAACCAGCTGCGATTCAGGAGCCTGCACGCGTTCCTCCTGCCCATCCAAAGGCTCTAAGCCCTGATGGAACCGATACATATTCACATTCCGTATCCAAAGCTCAAAGATTTTTTTGAGCTGATCCGGGTCCGCCGTTACGATCTCGAGATTTACTTTTCGGCGGCCGTCCTCGATCAGATCGAGAAGCACGACCTGGAGAGTCTGCTCGAACGCCTCGACTGGAGCCCCAAACTGACGCTGCACGCGCCGTTCACGGACCTCAATCCCGGCGCCATTGATCCCATGGTGCGGTCGGTGACTCAGGTGCGGTTTCGCCAGCTCCTGAATGTCGCCGCGATCCTTAAGCCGCGCGCCGCCGTGTTCCATGCAGCCTATGACCGATGGCGGTACAGCGGCCGCAAGGACGTCTGGCTCGACTACAGCATCGACACCTGGCGCAAGGTCGCAGAATCGGCCTCCAAGACCGGCCTGCGCGTGGCTGTTGAAAATGTTTTCGATGAGGGGCCGGAGGCGCTCCAGATGCTCATCGAGAAGATCAACGACCCGGCCTTCGGGTTCTGTTTCGATACGGGCCACTTCAATCTCTTTTCCGCGGCCTCAATGGAACGATGGTTTGAGGCCCTTGGCCGTCATCTGGTGGAGGTGCACCTTCACGACAACGACGGGACCGCCGATGCTCATTGGGCCCTGGGACGAGGGAAAATCGATTTTGGCAAGTTTTTCGGCCTCATGAACTCCCATGCCCCGGTGCCGGTCTTCACGATCGAGGCTCACGACAAAGACGATATCGAAACGAGCCTCGAAAGGGTGAAGTCTCTTATCAGCGAGCGGCTTCGTCCGCCTGCCTCCCCGTAGGCGCTTGCTGCCGGACCGTGTTTCGAAACAAGGAGGACAGGAGGGATTGTTTGCTTGACACCCATCAATCGTTCACATAGACTAGGAATTATGAAAAAAATCTGCGCTGTTGTTATACTGGTGTTTGTTGCTTCTTCCTGCGCTGCTCTGCCTGCCCGCATGTCTGACACAACGGTGGGGCGAGACCGTGCCGAAGACCGCACCCGGGCCGATGCCTATTATCACTTCATGGTCGGCAGCATGCTGGAACAGAATGGCGATTTTGACGGGGCAATGAAGGAGTACGAGCGGGCGTACGCCCTGGACCAGAACTCGGCAGAGATCGCGCTTTCACTGGCGTCCGTGTCGCTGCGCAAGGGGCAACTGGATCAGGCGGCCCGGTACGCCCAGAAGGCAGCCGAGCTTCAGCCCGACAAGACACAGGCGCTCATGGTGCTGGCCGGTATCTATTCGAGCAAGAAGAACTATGACGCGGCGATCGCCGCGTACCGGAATGTGATCGCCATCGACCCGAAGCAGGAGGACGCCTACATTTACCTCGGTTCTCTCTTCGCCTCCCTGAAGCGCTTCGACGAGGCAATCGAAACGTTTCGCACCCTTCGGAAAGTCAATCCCGCATCCCTCATGGCACCCTATTACCTTGGCAGGATCTATACGGAACGGCAGATGTACAACGAGGCGCTTGCCGAGTTCAGGCGGGCTGCCTCCCTGCGCGACGACTTCGAGCCTGCCTACACGAGCATGGGATTGGTCTATGAACTGATGGACAAGATCCCCGAAGCGATCGAGGCGTACAGGAAGTCCGTTTCCATTAATCCTCACAACATCGAGATCCAGCAGCACCTCGGGCAGCTCTACATTCAGCAAAACGATCTCGACAAGGCGGTGGAGCAGTTCAAACGGGTCGCAGCCATGGATCCCCGGAACTATGACGCCATCGTCAAGATAGGGCTCATCTACGCCGAGCAGAAGAAGTTCGAATTGGCCGTAGAGGCCTTCAAGACCGTAGCACAAGCGGTGCCGGGAGATCTAAAAATCAAACGATACCTTGCCTCAACGCTCGTAGCCCTGGAGCGGTATGAAGAAGCGCTGGCGGTGTACAAAGCCATCCTGGCGGCTGCGCCGGAAGATACCGATTCGATCCTCCAGATCGCCTATATTTATGCGCAGCTGGGCAAGACAGCCGAAGCCGTCCCATTCCTTGAGAAGGCGCTTGCGGAACAGCCCGGCAAACCTGAACTCTATCTCTACCTTGCCAATGCGTACCTGGATATTGAAAAATACCAGCAGGCCGTTGATACGTTGAACCGCGGTCTTCAACTGGCGCCGGACCGTGATGACATGCTGTTCAACCTCGCTATCGCCTACGAAAAGCTGGGCAAGCGCGCCCCAATGCTCGATGCGCTCAAGAAAGCCGTCGAACTGAAGCCGGACAATGCCGATGCGCTGAACTATCTGGGGTATACCTACGCCGAGAAGGGTGAAAATCTGGACGAGGCGATCAAGCTCATCAAACGGGCGCTCCTGATCAAACCCGATAACGGGTACATTCTCGACAGTCTGGCATGGGCGTACTATCAGAAAGGCATGTTCCACGAGGCGCTGGAGGTCATGAATAAGGCGGTCACGAAGACCGCAGACGACCCCGTTATGCGCGAACACTACGGCGACATCTATCTGAAACTTTCTCAAAAGGACAAGGCCAGAGAACAATGGCTCAAGTCTCTGGAACTGG
>JBLMWN010000073.1:0-29947 GCA_050257255.1 Betaproteobacteria bacterium
CAACCACCGCTGGGGGCCGAAATCAGTAAAGCGTGACGGAGACAAGGTCCTGGGCCTTGAAGTCAAGAAAGTCAAATCGGTCTTCGACGCGAACGGCCGGTTCAGTCCCGCCTATGATGAGAACCAGACGACCATCCTTGAAGCGGACACCATCATTATCACCATCGGCCAGATGTCGAACCTGTCGTTTCTGAAGGACAGTGCAGTCAAGATCGATGAGCGCGGCAGGGTCGAGTGGAACCAGACAACGCAGATGAGCAGCGTCAGGGGGGTCTTCCTCTCCGGCGAGGTCGTGACCGGCCCGGGCTCGGCCATTGCAGCAGTCGCGAACGGCCATCGCGCCGCGCTGGCAATCCATCTCTACTGCCAGGGGGAGACGATCGAAGGAAAGCTCCCTTCCCAGGAAAAAGAAAAGATCGCCCAGATGCCCCCGGATCTTGTGGAGAAAATCGCCAAAGAGCCGCGCATGAAGATCAAGCACCTTCCACCCGAAACTCGTTGCGACGCCATGGTCCACTTCGAGATCGGCTATGACGAGGCAGAAGCACTTAAGGAGGCAGGCAGGTGCCGCGGCTGCGGAGGCGGGGCCGTTGTTGATAAGAATAAGTGCATGGCCTGTCTCACCTGCATGCGCATATGCCCTTACGGCGCGCCGGTAGTCACGTCTCATTCCGAGATTCGGCCCGAGTACTGCCAGGCCTGCGGCCTCTGCGCGCCGGAGTGTCCCGGCGAGGCCATCAGCATGGTGAGTTACGACGTGCGTGAGCATCGGAACAACATGCTGTCACTCATCGGCAAGATCGACCCGAAACGTCAGGAGCCGGTAATTGTCGCCTTTATGTGCACTCACCATGTCGGCGTTCTCGGCTTCGACGTACAGAAGAATGTAACAACCGTTCCGGTACACTGCACAAGCCGGATCGATGTGCTCGATATTCTCAAAGCAGTTGAATCCGGAGCTGACGGTGTTGCCGTGGTTCGATGCAACGACAGGACGTGCAAATACCGGGACATTGCCCCGCGCGTGAACGCACGGGTGAAGCGCGCGCAGGAGCTGATCGGGTCGCTTGGAATGGATAA
Source organism: Betaproteobacteria bacterium (assembly GCA_050257255.1). GTDB lineage: Bacteria > Nitrospirota > UBA9217 > UBA9217 > UBA9217 > JAJYKN01. The sequence continues at coordinate 1,081 of JBLMWN010000073.1, forward strand.
AAACCGCATCGAAATCCTCTCCGCTTCGCACGGCAACGGCGGCAATCCGTATGCGGCTGTGTGCGCGGAGTTTTCAAGTCGCATCAAAAGCATGGGGATGGGGACGAAGTAATAATTATTTGACAGATATCAACATACTAAGGAGCACTGACCTATGATCGTAGGATCACAAAAACCAATTGATGAAATCTGGAGCATGGTGAAGGATTTTAAAAAGATCCTCGTGTTCGGCTGCAATACCTGTGTTGCCATTTGCCATGCAGGCGGCGAAAAAGAGGCGGAGACCATTGCCTCACTCATCCGTATGCGCGCGCAGCAGGAAGGGAAGCAGATGACGGTAAATCACTTGGGTGTGATGCGCCACTGCGAGCCGGAGTATTTCGAGCCAGTGATGGACGAGGTGAAGAAATACGACCTCATCCTTTCTACAGCCTGCGGCGTTGGCGTAAACTTCCTGTCCAACCGGGCAGGGAACATCCCGGTCTACCCCGGAATCAATACGTCCTTCTACGGCGCAGTAGAAGCGCCGGGCAAGTTCGTGGAACTCTGCGCCGGCTGCGGGAACTGCATCCTGCACCTCACGGGCGGCATCTGCCCGATCGCGCGCTGCTCCAAGACCTTGATGAACGGCCCTTGCGGCGGAACGAACAAGGGCAAGTGTGAAGTCTCCAACGAGATCGACTGCGCATGGTATCTGATCGTGGAGCGGATGAAAAAGCTCGGTACCCTGGACAAGCTCACCGAGGTTCTTCCGGCAAGGAACTGGTCCACGTCGCGCGACGGCGGACCGCGGAGGGTGTCGCTGGAGCATATCAGAGAGTTCGAAGAGAAAGAAGAAGCGAAAGCGGGAAAATAAATTCTACACAGAGACACTGTGGCACGAAGAAAGATAAAAAAATGAAGTAAGATTTTCTCCGTGATCTCTGTAACTCTGGGTGAAATCCGATTTTGACGTTAACCTAGGTGGAGGTTTTTATAATGAAAAGCGGAAGCAACCTTGAAAAAGTCTTAGCCAGCGGCAAGCCCGCAGTCACGGCAGAGCTCGGTCCTCCCATGAGCGCCGACGGACACGAGATCGTGAAGAAGGCGCAGATGCTCAAGGGTTTTTGCGACGCGGCGAACATTACGGACTGCCAGACTGCGGTCGTCCGCATTTCGAGCATCGCCGCCGGAGTGATTGCCTTGCAACAGGGCCTGGAGCCGGTCATGCAGATGACGTGCCGCGACCGGAACCGTATCGCGATGCAGGCAGATCTTCTGGGTGCAGCTGCCCTGGGCCTCAAGAACTGTCTCTGCCTCGCCGGTGACCATCAGAAGTTCAGTGCCGCAGGGAAGCTCAAAGGTCATCCGGGCGCGAAGAACGTTTATGATGTTGACACCTGCCAGCTTGTCGGGATTTTAAAGAAAATGCGCGACGAAGGAAAACAGGAGGGCGGAGATCCTTTGGAGGTTGCGCCGAAATTTTTTGTCGGCGCATCCTGGACGCCCATGGGAGATCCCATCGACTTCCGGCCGATCAATCTTCTTAAAAAAGTGAACGCTGGAGCAGATTTCATCCAGACCCAGGGCATCTATGATATGGAAGGCTTTCGCTCGCAGATGGCAAAGATAAGGAACATGGGCCTCCATGAACGGACCGCGATCCTTGCCGGCATTATCGTGCCGAAGAGCGCCATGATGCTGAAATACATGGACTCCTCTGTTGCCGGCGTTTCGGTCCCGAAGTCTCTCATCGACCGTATGAACCAGGCCAAGGCTGCCGCGGGTGAAGACAAGAAAAAAGCACGCGAGCTTCAGGAACAGGAAGGTCTCAAAATCACCGTGGAGTTGATCCATCAGGCGCTTGAGACTCCCGGCGTTCGGGGCGTGCACATCCAGGCCATCGAATGGGAGAGCGCCATTGAAGGGATCGTCAAAGCAGCAGGACTGTATCCGAGGCCGCAGGTGTAGCCACTGCGGGATGCGAAATGCGGAATCTCCCTCACCCCGGCCCTCCCCCGGAAGGGGAGAGGCTCAAGGTGAGGGGACTTAATATTATGCCGAAAACAACCATCCTCGATATCTACAAGAAAAAAGCCGAAGGCAAGAAGATCACTATGCTGACGGCTTACGACTTCCCCACAGCCCAGATCGTTGACCAGGCGGGGATCGATATGATCCTCGTGGGCGACTCGCTCGGCATGGTGGTCCAGGGCGCGTCGAGCACGCTTCCGGTCACCATGGACGAGATGATCTACCATACGAAGATGGTATCGCGTGCAGCGCAATCGGCCATGGTCGTGGGGGATATGCCGTTTCTTTCCTATCAGACGGACAAGGCTGAGGCAGTACGGAACGCTGGTAGATTTTTAAAAGAAGCCGGGGCTGAAGTGGTGAAGCTCGAAGGCGGGAGCCAGATGGCTGAAACCATTCACGCCATCGTGAATGCCGGTATGCCGGTTGTGGCGCATATCGGCCTGACGCCGCAGTACATTCACATGCTCGGCGGATTCAAGGTCCAGGGAAAGGACGAGGCTGCCAGGGAAAAGATCCTTGCCGATGCTCGGGCAGTCCAGGACGCAGGCGCGTTCTCGGTTGTGCTCGAGGCAATGCCCTCGTCCCTTGCCAAGGAGATCCACGACATGCTCCACATTCCTACTATCGGCATCGGCGCGGGAATGGATTGTGACGGGCAGGTCCTGGTGATTCATGATATTTTAGGACTCTTTGACCGCTTCACTCCCAAATTCGTCAAGAAGTACGCCAACCTCAAGGAACAGGCGCTTAAAGCAGTCAAAGAGTATAAACAAGACGTAGAAGGCGGCAAGTTCCCGTCCGAAGAACACAGTTTTAAATAACCCGTTAACATATAAGTAAAATTCGGTAACAAACGATGGGCTACTTTTTGTAGCGAGGCCCATTTTTATCAATGAAATTTATACGTTAATTAAAAAAAATTGTGCGCAAACTGTTTCATTTTTCTTGACTCAAGAGATATCTGCTGGATATAATGTTCTTCCCTCTTGTTATCCGTTTTCCTCTCCTTATTCTTGTTGTTCCATGGGTGTCGAGGGGCTCTCTCTAGAGAGGAGAGGATAGCATGCCTGAAACAGCATTGAACGCTCTTCTCCGAAGAAGTCAGGAGGAAGTACGGGGTGAAGAAAAACAATTAACCACAGAGGGAGGGCACGGAGAAAAGCCCGAGATGAGGGGAAAAAGGTCCAGAGCTTTCCCTTGTTTAACCGCTGGACCTCTGTGGTGAAGGTGTTGTATGGGTTTTAGTATTGCAGTTGCAGGTAAGGGCGGCACGGGCAAGACCAGCCTCTGTGGCCTTACCATCCGATATTTGACAGAAAAAAAACGCGGCGCCATACTCGCCGTTGACGCCGACGCCAACGCGAACCTGAACGATGTGCTCGGCGTTAAGGTCCATGCCACAGTGGGCAGGCTCCGCGAGGACTCCCTGGCAGCCGTCAAGTCGACGGCGCCGCGGCCCGGCGGCATGAGCATGGAGCAGCTCTTCGACTACCAGATCCAGCAGGCGCTCATCGAGGCAAAAGGTTTCGACCTGCTCGTGATGGGCAGACCTGAAGGCTCGGGATGCTACTGCGCGGCGAATAACATCATCCGCAAGTACATGGACAAGCTGGCCGATTCCTACCCCTATACGGTCATGGACAACGAGGCCGGCCTCGAGCATCTGTCGCGCCGCACGACCCAGGACACAGACCTGCTCCTTATCATAAGCGATTCGTCGGTGCGCGGCGTGATGACCGCCGGGCGAATCGGCGAGCTGGTTAAAGAATTGAACCTGAATGTCAAGCGTTCAGTCTTGATCGTGAACCGGGTGCAAAACGGGACGAGTGAGGACAAATCGCTCCTGAAGGCGATCGATCAGCAGGACGTGGAGTTTGCAGGGTTTGTTCCAACAGACGAACTGATCTTTGACTATGACTTGAACGGCAGGCCGATTATCCAGCTTCCCGCCGACTCCAAGGCGCTGACGGCGTTTAATGGCCTCTTAGACAAGCTGATTCCGTAAATCAGGGCGATCCTCAGATTACGCAGATTCACTGATTAAAGCCAGAGAATTTTTTGCCGAAGATTTTTCTGCGCAAGCTGTGCAATCTGTCGAAAAGATATGACTCACAAATCGGTCGCCATCATAGGCGCAGGTCGTGTCGGCAGCTCGGTCGGCTTCCTGCTTAAGCGGGCGGGATATCCCGTGGCTGCAGTTACAGCGCGTAACGTGGCAACGGCGGCAGAAGCCGTGTCCTTTATCGGCGGGGGAGAGCCCCTCACCGACGTCGCGAGGACGGCATCAAAAGCCGATATCGTTTTTATCACCACTCCCGATAGAGTCATCAAAGAAGTCTGCGAGAAGATTGCGACAGCAGGGGCATTTAAGCCCGGAGCAATCGTCCTCCATATGTCCGGAGCCCATTCGCTCGATCTTCTGACGGCGGCGCGGAACGCCGGAGCATATCGAGCAGTCGTCCATCCGCTCCAGTCGTTGGCGAGCAGGGAGCAGGGCATCAAGAATCTCTCGGGCTCGTACTTTCGCATCGAAGCTGACTCTGAAGCGCTTGAAACGGCGAGGGAGATCGTAAAGGCGCTGGGCGGCATCGAGCTTGTCATGCCGAAGTGGAGTGCGGACAAAGAGTCAGCAGCCCTCTACCATGCGGGTGCGGTCGCGGTCTCAAATTATTTCGTTGCACTTGTAGACTACGGGCTCTCGTTCTATGAAGCGTTGGGCGCCGATAAAAAAGAAGCGCTCAAGGCCGTGCTTCCGCTTATTCGGGGGACGCTGCACAACATCGAGACGCTCGGTATTCCCGATGCGCTGACCGGTCCGATCATGCGGGGCGATGCACAGACTGTCCGCGATCACGTTGACGCGATAGGGAAGCGGACGCCGGAGCTGGTGAGTCTCTATAAGGAGTTGGCGCGACAGACGGTCGCGGTGGCAAGGGACAAGGGCAGCATTAGTCAAGAGACAGCAGCGGAGCTGCTGAATATTGTGAAGAATAAATAAGCAAATCTTTTGGACCCATATAAAATCAGATAAACGCAGATCAACACAAGAGACAAAGGTCTTAATCAGCGCTCATCTGCACAAATCGGCGTTCGTCGTCTTTGCTTTTGATTTAGATTCGAAAGGAGAAGCATCGAACCATGATAATAATCGGAGAAAAAATCAGCGTCATCGCCAAGAAGGTGCGCGAGGCCCTCTCGAAGTTCGACCCCAAGCCGCTTCAGGAACTGGCAGTAGCACAGGCCAAGGCCGGCGCCCATTACATCGACGTGTCGATCGGCCCGGCGGAGGAGAATGGACCTCAACTCATGGACTGGGCCGTCAAAGTCGTCCATGAAGTGGTGCAGAAGCCGCTCTGCCTCGACACGACGAACATCAAGGCTATGGAGGCGGGCCTCAAAGCGCATAACAACACCTGGGGCGCGCCGATCATCAACTCGACCTCGAACGAGCCCGAGCGCTTCCCCATGATGGAACTGGCCGGCAAATACAACGCGAAAATCATCGCGCTCACCCTGGGCAAAGGCAGCATCCCGGCGGACGCCGAGGACCGCTGCGTGATCGCTTCCGAAATTATGGCCCGCGGCATGGAGTACGGTGTGCCCATGGAAAACATCTTCCTCGATCCCCTCATCCTTCAAATCTGCACCATGCAGGACCAGGGACGGCAGGCGATCCGCGCGGTGGAAATGTTCCGCCAGTTGAACGATCCTCCGATGCAGACCGTGGTCGGTCTTTCCAATATTTCGAACGGCGCGCCCAAGCACGTGCGGCCGATCATCAACCGGAACTTCCTGGCCATGCTCATGTACGAGGGGCTGTCTGCGGCCATCATCGATCCGCTCGACAAGGACATGATGGATACCGTTAAGACCGTGGACATGATCATGTGCAAGACCATGTATGCACATTCGTACCTGGACATGTAGGGGAAGCCGGACACAGAATGCAGGAATGATGCGAGAGGCAAGAACAGAGCATTTTTCCATCCTGCATCAGGCACCGTGCATCGCGGATCACGGGTTTATTGTTGTTCTGCAGGCTGAATTCTGTTAATATACCGGACATTTTGAGGAGGCTTTCATGGCACTGGTAATTCCGAAAGAAACTTACACCGGAAAAATTTTCAACGTACAGCTTGGGTCGGGCGCGAAGGCCGTGACCATCGGCGGGGCCAGCGCACTTCCGTTTCTGGGGTTTGAAGGCACGTTTCCGAACAAGCCGGCCGTGGCGCTTGAGGTCATGGATATCGGGCCGGACGACTGGCCGGAGACTTTGAAGAAGGCCATCGGCGGCGCGTCGGCAAGCCCTGCCCAGTGGGCAAAGTTCTGTCAGCAGAGCGGCGCCGATCTGGTGGCGCTCAGGCTCATGGGCACGCACCCCGACCAGAAGAACAAGAGCGCTGATGAGGCTGCCAAGGTTGCGGCAGAGGTTGCGGGGGCGATCGACATTCCGCTCGTCATCCTCGGAAGCGGCCACGCAGAGAAAGACTCGCAGGTGCTCCAGGCCGCGGCTACCGCCACGCGAGGGAAAAACTGCGCCATCGGCAAAGCCATGGAAGAAAATTACAAGACCGTCGCGGCGGCCGCGATGGCGAACGATCACAAGCTGATAGCCATGAGCCAGCTCGACGTAAACCTGGCCAAACAGCTCAACATTCTGCTCACCCAGATGGGGTTCGACAAGGAGCGCATCATCATGGACCCCATGTCCTCGGCCCTGGGGTACGGCCTTGAATACACCTACAGCGTGATGGAGCGCATCCGTCTTGCGGCGCTCATGCAGAACGACCCCATGATGCAGACACCCATCGTCTGCGACATCGGCGCGAACGTCTGGAAAGTCAAAGAAACCATGGCACCCGATACGGAAGTGCCGGAATGGGGCGGCCTCGAAGACCGCGCCCTTGCCTGGGAGGCGGTCACTGCCTCGGCCATGCTGACGGCCGGCGCCGACATGCTGATCATGCGGCATCCCGGAGCAGCGGCAAAGGCCAAGGAAGTCATCGCCGAGCTGATGGGTTAGACCGCAGAAGCTGCGGGAACTGAAAATTGAAAATAAAAATTGAAAATTGGAAAATGAATTGAAGAGAATCCGAAATTTTAAATTTCCAATCTTCAGTTTTTAATTCTTTGAGGGTTCTTCCGAAAGGAGCTTAATATGGCGTTATCCGGTGTTGAAATATTCAAACATCTTCCGAAAACCAACTGCAAGAAATGCGGGCACCCGACCTGCCTCGCTTTTGCAATGAAGCTTGCCGCAAAGCAGGCGAGCCTCGATGCATGCCCGGACGCGTCCGAAGACGCGAAGAAGCTTTTGGGCGAGGCCGCTGCGCCGCCGATCCGGGGAATCACCCTCGGCGTGGGCGACAAGGCCGTAAAGGTTGGCGACGAGATCTGTATGTTCCGCCACGAAAAGAAATTTTTCAATCCGAATGCGTTCGCCGTCGCGATCAAGGCCTCCGAGGCCGGCGATGCCGCGGCCAAGAAGATCGAAGCGGTCAAAACCTCTGAGATCGACCGTGTGGGCCAGAAGCTCCGGGTCGACGCCATTGCCGTGACCGACGAGGGCGGCGACGGCGCGAAGTTCGCCTCCCTGGTAAAGCAGGTGGTGGACGGAGCGCCCGGCGTTCCCCTTATCCTCGTCAGCAAGAATCCGGCGACCATCGAGGCGGGTATCGTACACTGTGCGGACAAAAAACCTCTCATCTACACGGCGACTGCAGAGAACGCCGAAGCCATGGCAAAGATCGCCAAAGAGAAGAAGGCGGCTCTCGCCGTTTCAGCCGACGGGCTCGACGCGCTCACCGCGCTCTCCGAGAAGGTCAAAGGGTTGGGCGTAGACGACATCGTCCTCGACTCGGGCGCACGCAAGGCTAAGGACATGATTGAGCACTTCACGATCATCCGCCGCGCTGCCATCAAGAAGAACTTCAAGCCCCTTGGCTATCCGGTCATCACCTTCGCCATCCGGGACAATTCTATTTCCGAGACCGTGGCAGCCGCAATCGGCACGATGAAATACGCATCTATCATCGTCGTAAACAATGTGGAGAAGTGGAAGATGCTTGCGCTCCTGTCGCTCCGACAGAACATCTACACGGACCCGCAGGTGCCGATGCAGGTCGCCCAGAACGTCTACAAGGTGGGCGATGCCAAAGAGAACTCACCGCTCATGATCACGACCAACTTCTCGCTCTCATACTTCATCGTACGCGGCGAGGTGGAGAACAGCAAGGTGCCGTCGTGGCTCGCGGTCATGGACAACGAAGGTCTGTCCGTGCTTACGGCCTGGGCCGCGGGAAAGTTCACGGCGAGCAAGATCGCCCAATTCATCACCGAGAGCGGCGCGGACAAGAACGTGAGCCATAAAGAGCTCATTATCCCCGGATACGTGGCCGTCCTCTCCGGCGCGCTCGAAGAGAAACTGCCCGGCTGGAAGATCACCGTGGGCCCGCGCGAGGCGAACCAGATCCCGACCTTCCTGAAGGCACGGGCGTAAAAGAACCGATTTACCGCAGAGGACACAGAGAGCGCAGAGCACACCTCGAGCGGCTCATAAGTTTCTCAGCGACCTCCGCGATCTCCGCGGTGGAAAAAGCATTCTAAGGAGTTTTACGATGTCGAAATTGATCGCTACCGGGGCCATTCTTGGCTCCCACTACTATGTCAAGCAGGCAGAGGCCCTCGTGGAGAAGGCCATTTCCGAGAAAGGCGCGGACCTCAAGTTTGAGTTCCCGGACACGGGCTATTTCCTGCCTCAGCTCTTCGCCATGACGGGCTTCGAGGTCCATACCATCGGTGACATGAAGACCGCGCTCGATCAGCACGTGAAGCCGATGCTCACGAGCGCCCCCGAAGACAAGCTCTACAAGCCGTATCTCGGCGAGGCCCTGGACGCCGGCATGGCTGCCCTATTCGCCCAGGAGATGATCATGGCGATCCGTTACGTCTACGGCGAAGAGCCGGTGAAGGATGACTCGATCGGCCTCACGTACAACGGATTCATCACGGACACAATCCTCCGCAACCTCGGCGTGCAGCTCGTGGACGGCTCTATGCCGGGATACGTCTGTATCATCGGCGCTGCGAACGACGACGACCACGCCCTCGAGATCGCCCGCGAACTCCAGCAGAAAAACATCCTGACCCTCATGTGCGGCAACGTGAACGGCGACAGCATGACCAAACAACTCCTTCGCAAAGGCGTGCAGCTCGGCTGGGATACCCGCCTGGTCCCCCTCGGACCGGAAGTTGAGCATGCCATCTACGCCCTGAACTGGGCTGCCCGCGCTGGAATCACCTTCGGCGGGATGAAGGGCGGCGACTTCAAGAGGATTCTCAAATACTCCAAGGAAAAAGTGTTCGCCTTTGCCATGGTGCTGGGGCCGTTGAACGACCGCATCTGGACCACAGGCGCAGGCGCGATCAACATGGGGTTCCCGGCCATATGCAACACCGATATTCCAGTTATCCATCCCACAGGCGTGACCATTTACGAAGAAGTCGAGAAAGAGCTTGACCCCAAAAAGATCGTGGAGAGGTGCATCGAGGTGCGCGGTCTCAAGATCACGGTCTCGAAGCCTCCCATCCCGGTTGCTTACGGCCCGGCCTTCGAGGGCGAGCGCATCCGCAAGGAAGACATGCACATTGAGTTCGGCGGGAACCGCACACCGGCCTTTGAATGGCTCCGGACCGTGGATTTGAACGACGTTGAGGACGGCAAGGTCACGATCGTCGGCACCGACGCCGAGGGACGGTACCAGAAGGGCGGCCAGATGCCGCTCGGCATTTTCGTCGAGGTGGCGGGCCGCAAGATGCAGAAGGACTTCGAGCCGGTGCTCGAGAGAAAGATCCATCACTTCATCAATGAGGCCCAGGGCATATGGCACATGGGCCAGCGCGACCAGAATTGGCTCCGGGTCAGCATCAACGCGCTCAAGGAGGGTTATCTGCTCAGGCACTTCGGCGATATCCTTTCGACCCAGCTCAAGCATAAGTTTGCGAACATCGTGGACAAGGTGCAGGTGACACTTTACGTCGATGATGCGGACGTGAATGCCAAGCTCGATGATGCGCGGAAAGCGTATCTCGAACGCGATGTGCGCCTCGCTACGATGACGGACGAGTCCGTTGACACCTTTTATTCCTGCATCCTCTGTCAGAGCTTCGCGCCGAACCACGTGTGCGTCGTCTCTCCCGAGCGCCTTGGCCTCTGTGGCGCCTATAACTGGCTCGATGCCAAGGCTGCCTTCGAGATCGATCCGAACGGGGCGAACCAACCGGTCAAGAAGGGCGAAGTCCTCGACTCGGTCAAAGGCCGCTGGAAGGGCGTGGACGAATATGTGTACACGAACTCGCACCAAGCGCTCGAGTACTTTAATGCCTATACCATCATGGATGCGCCGATGACCTCCTGCGGCTGCTTTGAGTGTATCGTGGCCATCGTACCGGAGGCGAACGGCGTGATGGTAGTGAACCGCGGTTACACCGGCATGACCCCCATCGGCATGAAGTTCTCGACTCTGGCAGGCACCGTGGGCGGCGGCGCTCAGACGCCGGGATTCATGGGCATCGGCAGGTTCTTCCTCACAAGCAATAAATTTCTCTCTGCTGACGGCGGGTTCAAGCGCATCGTTTGGATGACCAAGAACCTGAAGGAGTCGTTTGCCGAGGCATTCAAAGAGCGGGCCGCTGCAGAGGGAATCCCCGATCTTCTGGATAAGATAGCGGATGAGACTGTGGCGGAAGACTCAGAGAAGCTGTTGGCGTACCTGACGGAAAAAGGCCACCCTGCTCTCACCATGGACCCGATGTTCTAGTAGAATCAGAACCCGGAAGGGGTCAGGCGTGAGGCGTGAGGGGGACATGATTTTATCCTCATTCGCACTGCCTGCCGCCTCCCGGCCTCCTCGGCCGCCGGGATTAAAGAAGGCGGCCATTTTTGTCTCAAGAAAACAGTAGCCGCGAAGCGCTAAGACACGAAGAAAAGCCGTGTTTGATCGCAACTTTGCAGATGAAACCGTTGTGACTCCGTGTCTTGCGGCAAACGGATTTTTTCAGAGGAAGAGAATGATGGAAGAAAAACTTGAAGGAATACTCACGCGGTACCGGGAAAACGAAGGGAACCTGATCTCGATCCTGCAGGACATCGAGAGCGAGTTCGGATACCTTCGCGAGGACGCGATTTATTGGATGTCGGAACGTCTCGATGTGCCGCCCGCGAAGTTCTACGGGATCGCCACCTTCTACGCGCAGTTTCACTTAAAGCCCAAGGGCAAGAACGTGGTCACCGCGTGCTGTGGCACGGCGTGCCACGTGAAGGGCTCGGAGCGCCTGATCAACAGTCTGGTGAAGGAACTCGGCATCCCGCAGGGTGAGGACACCTCAGAAGACCTCAAGTTCACGGTGGAAAAAGTCAACTGCGTGGGCGCCTGCAGCATCGCGCCGGTCATCATTATCAATAAGATTGTCAGCGGCAAGATGACGCCTGACAAGCTCATGAAAGAGATCAAGACCCTCAAAGAGGGGAAGAAAGAGTACACTGATTATATTTAAATACCGATTAAACCGTTAACCGCTTAAACGGTTAACGGTTTCTATCCGGAGCAATCATGAGTAAAGACATTTCAATAAAAGTCTGTATGGGCACGGGCGGCATCGCGGCAGGTGGAGAGGCGGTTCTGTCCACCTTTGAAAAGGCGTTTGCCGCGTCGAGGATCAAGGCGCGCGTCGAGAAGAACTGCTCGGTGCACAAGGTCGGCTGCCGCGGTTTCTGCGCGCGCGACGTGCTCGTGGACGTGATCGTCGACGGGAGCAAATCTACGTACCAGTACATTAAGCCGGATATGGTCGAACGGATCGTGAACGAGCACATCGTGGGCGGCACGCCGGTTGCTGACTGGCTCGTGAAAGACGACTATCACACATTCCACAACAAACAGGTCAAGGTCGTTCTTTCCGATTGCGGCGAGGTTGATCCCGAGGACATTGATTCTTATATCTCCCGCGGCGGCTACGATGCCACGAAGAAGGTCCTTACGACCATGGCGCCGCAGGAGGTCATCGAGATCGTTAAGGCATCGGGCCTTCGTGGCCGGGGCGGCGCGGGCTTTCCCACGGGAACGAAGTGGGATATGGCGATCAAGGCCCCCGGCCCGGTCAAGTACCTCATCTGTAACGCTGATGAAGGAGACCCCGGCGCCTTCATGGACCGCTCGGTAGTCGAAGGAAATCCCCACGCCGTGATCGAGGGAATGATCATCGGCGCCTATGCTATCGGCGCCCCTTACGGCTATGTCTATATCCGCGCCGAGTATCCGCTCGCCGTCGAACGGCTCCATCTTGCGATCAAGCAGGCGAAGGAGCGCGGGTTCCTCGGACAGAACATCCTCGGCAAAGGCTTCGCTTTCAATATTAAAGTAAAACTCGGCGCAGGCGCTTTTGTGTGCGGCGAAGAGACTGCGCTCATCGCCTCCATCGAAGGCAAGCGCGGTCAGCCCAGGGCCAAGCCGCCGTTCCCGGTTCAGAAGGGACTTTGGGGAAAGCCCACCATCATCAATAACGTGGAGACGCTCGCGAACGTTCCCTACATCATCCGGAGGGGAGCTTCGTGGTACGCGGGCATGGGTACGGAGAAGAGCAAGGGTACCAAGGTCTTTGCCCTCACCGGCAAGATCCAGAACTCCGGTCTTATTGAAGTGCCGATGGGCATCCCGTTAAAAGAAGTGATCTATGACATCGGCGGCGGCATCGAAGGCGGCAAAAAGCTCAAGGCCGTCCAGACCGGAGGTCCGTCCGGCGGATGCATTCCTTCGAGCATTGCCGAGACAACGCTCGATTACGAATCGCTCGGCAAGGTCGGCTCGATCATGGGATCGGGTGGCATGGTGGTGCTCGATGAGACCGACTGCATGGTGAACGTTGCCAAGTATTTTCTGCAGTTCACGCAGTCGGAATCGTGCGGCAAGTGTGTGCCGTGCCGCGTGGGCACCAAGCGGCTGCTCGAGATACTTACCAGGATCACCGAGGGGAGGGGCAGGGAAGGCGACATCGATCTTCTCGAGACCCTGAGCAGCGACGTCAAGATTTCATCACTCTGCGGCTTGGGCCAGAGCGCACCCAACCCGGTCCTCAGTACGATCAAATATTACCGCGACGAGTATGAGGCGCACATCTACGAAAAACGCTGTCCCGCCGGCGTGTGCAAGGACCTTCTGTCATACAGCATCCTCGAAGAGTTCTGCAAGGGCTGCACGGCCTGCACGCGCGTCTGTCCGGCAGGCGCCATCATCGGCGAGAAGAAGAAGCCGCACAAGATCATCCAGGACATCTGCATCAAGTGCGGCGCCTGTTTCGAGACGTGCAAGTTCAAGGCAATCAAAAAAGGGTAGCATATGATGAATCTTAAAATTAACGGCAAACAATTATCCGTCCCCGACGGCATAACCATTCTCGATGCAGCCAGGCGGAACGACATCTATATCCCGACGCTCTGCGACGACCCACGGCTTGAGCCCTACGGCGGGTGCCGGCTCTGCCTTATCCAGATCAAGGGCATGCCCCGGCCGGTGACTGCCTGCACCACGCCCGTGACCGAGGGCATGGAAGTCGAGACGACGAACGGGCAGATCGAGCGTCAGCGCCGCACTATCGTAGAGCTTTTGCTCTCGGACCATCCGAACGACTGCATGGTCTGCGAAAGGGCCGGCGACTGCACGCTTCAGGAGCTGGCCTATTTCTACGATATCCGTTCGAACCGATTCTCCGGCGAGCGCCGCCAGTACACGAAGAAGGATCAGAACCCCTTTATCGAACGCGATATGGAAAAGTGCATCCTGTGCGGCAAGTGCGTGCGGGTCTGCGAAGAGATCCAGGGGCTCGGTGCGATCGACATTGCGGGGAGGGGATTCACGGCCAAGGTATCGCCGCCCTTCGATAAGGACCTGGACTGCGAATTCTGCGGCCAGTGCGTTTCCGTCTGCCCCACGGGCGCTCTCCTGGGCAAGCAGGCGCTCGGCAAGGGCAGGCAGAAGGATGTGAAGGAGGTCGAGACCGTCTGCGGCTACTGCGGGTGCGGATGCAACTTGACACTCCACGTGAGCAGGAACGAAGTGGTACGCGTCACCTCCCGACAGGATACGATCAACGAAGGATGGCTCTGCGTCAAGGGACGGTTCGGATACGGGTTTATCAACAGCGCCGACCGTCTGAAGACGCCGCTCATCAAGAAAGACGGCAAGTTCGTCGAGGCATCGTGGGAGGAGGCGTTCAGCCTTATTGCGGAAAAGCTCGGCGCCGTCAAGGAAAAACACGGGCCCGACGCCATCGGAGGACTCTCCTCCGCACGGTGCACGAACGAAGAGAACTACCTCTTCCAGAAATTCATCCGCGCGGGAATCGGCACGAACAACGTCGACCACTGCGCACGCTACTGACACAGCGCCACTGTGGCCGGTCTGGCCACTGTATTCGGCTCCGGGGCAATGACGAACTCCATGCAGGAGATCGAGAACAACGACGTCCTGTTCGTTATCGGTTCGAACACCAAGGAGAACCATCCTATCGTCGCGCTCCGCATGATCAAGGCAAAACGAAAAGGCGCAAAGATTATCATCGCCGACCCGCGGCGCGTCCCGCTGGTCCGGTTTGCCGACATCTGGATGCAGCACAAGCCCGGCACGGACGTGGCGCTCCTGAACGGGATGATGCACGTGATCGTCAAGGAAGGCCTGGTCAAGAAGGACTTTATCTCGTCCATGACCGAAGGGTTCGACGACGCGTTCAGGAAAAATCTCGAAGAATTCACGCCCGAGGCCGCCTCGAAGATCACCGGCGTGCCCGCGGACACGATCGTCAAGGCCGCGCGCATGTACGGTAGCTCGGAGCGTGCGGGCATCTACTATACGATGGGCATCACCCAGCATGCCCACGGCACCGAGAACGTCTTTTCTGTCGCCAACTTGGCGCTCATGACCGGCAACCTCGGCAAGGAAGGAGCGGGGGTAAATCCGCTCCGCGGCCAGAATAACGTCCAGGGCTCCACGGACATGGGATGCATTCCCAATATGTACCCGGGGTATCAGCGCGTGAGCATTCCCGCGATCAAACAGAAGTTCGAGGCCCTGTGGAAAACAAAGCTGTCGGACAAAGAGGGGCTCACCGCGCCGGACATGCTGGCGGCGGCCGAGAAGGGCGCGCTCAAGGCGTTGTATATCATGGGCGAAAACCCGGTGCTCTCCGACCCTAACATGACGCACACGATTAAGGCGCTCAAGTCCCTCGATTTTCTGGTGGTCCAGGACATCTTCATGACCGAGACGGCGGAGCTTGCACACGTTGTGCTTCCCGGCTCATCCTTTGCCGAGAAGGTGGGGACGTTTACGAATACCGAGCGAAGGGTCCAGCGCGTGAGGAGAGCGATAAACTCGCCCGGTCAAGCGATGAAGGACTCGCTCATCATCATGGAGCTTTCCAAGCGTATGGGCTATGAAATGAACTATCCGCACACGGTCGAAGTGTTCCGTGAGATCGGCCATGCATGGCCGGCGATGGCGGGCATGAGCTATTCCAGACTCGAGGACGGAGGCCTTCAGTGGCCCTGCCCCACGCCGGACCATCCCGGCACGCAGTACCTGTTCAAGGGTGGGTTTCCGCGCGGCAAAGGCAGGTTCACGCTCGTGAAATACAAGCCCTCGTTGGAGATGACCGATAAAGAATACCCCTTTATTCTGACTACCGGTCGCCAGCTCTTCCAGTACCATACCGGTGGCATGACGAGACGGGTGAAGCCGATCAACGAGGTTTCTCCGGAATCCTACGTCGAGATAAACCCTGACGACGCACGGGCTCTTGCTATTGAGGGCGGCGCAAAAGTAAATGTGAGCTCGCGCAGAGGCACGATTACCGTGAAGGCAGTGGTGACCAAACGTCCGGCAAAGGGAGTTGTATTCATCCCCTTCCATTTCAAGGAAGCGGCGGCCAATGTGCTCACGAGCAGCAGCTCGCTCGACCCCGTAGCCAAGATACCGTCGTTCAAGGTCTCGGCGGTGCGGATCGAGAAAGCGTAAGTCCAGGAAAAAAAGCAACCACAGAGAATTCAGAGGCCGGTTTTTTAAAAGCCTACCCCGTCTTCTCTGTGGCCTCTGCGGTTAAATAGGTTTATCAACGAGGAGGAAACCATGGCCGACAAGACGGAACTCAAGAAGCAGATACTTTTCAGCGATCTAAGCGACGCCGAGCTCGGCATCATCGCTCAGAAGATCGCAGTTGAGACCTATGCAAAAGGGAAGTCCATCTTCAAAGAAGGAGAGCCAACGAAAGGCATTTATCTGGTAAAGAGTGGGAGGGTCGAAATTTCGAAGAACACACCTGACGGCTGGAAGCAAACCCTCGCACTTCTGACGGAAAACCATATCTTCGGCGAGCTCGCCGTTATCGAGGACAAGCAGACGCACGGCGCGGACGCCACGGCCATTGAGGCAACGGAAGTCTACCGCATCAAGACAGAGGATTTCAAGACTTATGAGAAGAGCGACACGATTATGATGTACAAGATCATGAAGACCATCGCCCGCATCGCCAGCAGGAATGTGCACGCAATGAATGAAAAGCTGATGAAGCTCCTGATCAGCTATTAATATCAAGAAATTTTACCTCAGAGGTCGCGGAGGAAGCAGAGAACGACTGAGTTAACAGGCGAAATAACTCTGTTCTCTGAGGCTGCATTTTAGATTTTAAATTATTTATAAAGGGAGGTTAAGAATGGCACTTGATCCGACCAAGCACGCGGACTGGGAAATCGCAGAAGACTCTGAGAAGCGGATGAAGCCGATCACGGAGATCGCGAAAAAAATGGGGCTTAATGATGATGAGCTTTTGCTGCACGGCCATCATATCGCCAAAGTAGACTTCAAAAAGGTTTTGAAGCGGTTTGAAGGCAAACCGGACGGGAAGTACATCGACGTGACGGCCATCACGCCCACGCCGCTGGGCGAAGGCAAATCAACGTCGACGATTGGTCTTACACAGGGCCTAGGCAAGCGCGGGAAGAATGTGATCGCCGCGATTCGCCAGCCTTCGGGCGGTCCAACCATGAACATCAAGGGTTCGGCAGCCGGCGGCGGTCTCTCGCAGGTTATCCCGCTCACACCATTCTCGCTCGGGCTCACGGGTGACATTAACGCCATCATGAACGCCCACAATCTCGCCATGGTGGCATTGACCTCCCGCATGCAGCACGAGCATAACTATTCCGATGAACAGCTCGCAAAGCGGAAGCTCAAGAGGCTGAATATCGATCCGCATAATGTTGAAATGAAGTGGATCATGGATTTCTGCGCACAGTCGCTCCGTGAGATGATTATCGGTCTGGGCGGCAAGTCGAACGGGTTCATGATGAAGTCTGGATTCGCTATCGCCGTGTCATCGGAAGTGATGGCCATCCTCGCCGTCGCCAAGGACCTCAAGGACATGCGCGAACGCATGGGCAGGATCGTCGTGGCTTACGGCAAGGACGGCACGCCGATCACGACCAGAGACCTCGAAGTTGACGGCGCCATGACCGCCTGGATGGTCGAGGCCCTGAACCCGAATCTGCTCCAGACCATTGAAGGCCAGCCCGTGTTTGTGCATGCCGGACCGTTTGCGAACATCGCCATCGGCCAGTCGTCGATCATCGCCGACCGCGTGGGCCTCAAGCTCGGCGATTATCTCGTGACCGAGTCGGGCTTCGCCGCCGATATTGGTTTTGAGAAATTCTGGAACCTCAAGTGCCGCATGTCAGACCTCAAGCCGCATGCGGCCGTGATCGTCGCAACGATTCGCGCGCTCAAATGCCACGGCGGGGCGCCTATCCCGGTGCCGGGAAAGCCCATGCCTGCCGAGTACAAGGGCGAAAACGTGGGCTGGGTCGAGAAGGGATGCGAAAACCTGGTCCACCACATTAAGACCGTGAAGAAGGCGGGCATCAACCCCGTCGTCTGCATCAACGCCTTCTATACCGACACGGACAACGAGATCAAGACCGTCAGGAGGCTCGCCGAGGCAGCGGGTGCCCGCGTAGCGCTCTCCCGACACTGGGAAAAGGGCGGTGACGGCGCTCTCGAGTTCGCCGATGCGGTGATCGACGCCTGCAATGAGAAGAACGACTTCAAGCTCCTCTACGAGCTCAGCACGCCTCTCCGTAAGCGCATCGAGCTAATTGCCAAAGAAGTGTACGGCGCCGACGGCGTAGATTACACACCCGAGGCGGAGGCAAAGGCCAAGAAGATGGAGGCCGATCCTGAGATTGCCAAGCTCGGCACCTGCATGGTGAAAACCCACCTCTCGCTTACGGATAATCCGAGCATCAAGGGCGTTCCCAAGGGCTGGAGGCTTCGTATTCGCGACATCCTGACTTACAAGGGCGCGGGCTTTGTTGTTCCGGTCGCCGGCACCATCACGCTCATGCCCGGCACCTCGTCCGATCCTGCCTACCGCCGCGTGGATGTGGATGTTGAGACCGGAAAGGTCAAAGGTGTGTTTTAGACGGATTTGACATTCAAAATTTAGATTCAAAAGCCCATGCTGGTTTTCTGGCATGGGCTTTTGTCTGATAAGTTGAGTTTCGGGGAAACTGATGCTCTTACATGACTAGATGCCAGCAAGGTCACAGGCGTTCTTTGCTGAGCGAGGGGTACAGCCGGTCGTCGTTAGGGTCGTTCTGCCTTTTGTCAGTGAGGATTCCGGGGGCACCTTTTGTCTGCTGTGACTTGCTGCGCAAGCATGCTGACGCGCTGACGTAGCATGTCTTTCGCCCGTTCGTAGAATGGCTTCGCTTCTTTCAGGTAAATCTTTTTATCCTTCAGCGTAGCGCCGTTAAAGCAATGGACGGCACGATAAGCGTCAACGTCAAGAGACATCTCAACATATCCGGAGCCTTTTGGCCTGTGGGTAATCAAATCAGTCTGTATTTTCACCGATTCGACGTCCCCGATTTGCGCAAAAATGTCCTTCAGCATATCTTCGGTAATGTCAAACGGCAAATTCTCTACAAAAATTTTCGTCGCCATATATGCCTCCTCCTTCGCAGTCGTCCAGAGTTAATATGAATATTATTATATTTCTCGAGGCCCTGTGTTTCGTGAGGTGCTAATGAGAAAACGAAAAGTTAATTTCTATTACATATAGCAAAAAAATTCGTGGTATTCATCAGCCAAAAATTATTGCCGGTCATGCCAATCCACAAAATCAAGTCAGCGAGCCTTTCCAACAGGACGTTATGAACCCCGAGTGCGGGGAAAACATCCGAAGAAGCCCGCCGCTGTTGCGTGCAGAAGTCAATACGTTTTATTGCCGCGACGGCGATCGCGACACACCGGTAACAAAAAAGGGCCACCGTCTCGGCAGCCCTTTGCAATTTACAATACAGATATCAGGTTGATAAACTTACTGACGAAAAAGGACCCGATCCATATCAATATTTCTTCCACCAACGCTTTTCTGGTTGTGTGCTCCTGATAATTTTTTTCCGTCCTCCGAAAGGGTGAGCTCGTAAGTTTCCGTCTTCCAGTATCCGACAACAGATTTCATTTTCCACTTCATCTGCAACCTGAGTTTTCTGTCACTGATTTCAAATTGAGTAACGTTCGCATAACTGTCGGCAGCGCGCTTCGGCGGCGTGACCACAAGATCGCCGTTTGCGTTCTTGCTGATTTCAAATGCCTCGATGGTCAGCTCCTCCCCCCTCAGGACATCCTTGAAAAACCAAGCTCCGGTGAAACTCGGTAGTTTTGCCTTTTTCTCAGGCGACAGCTTGAGGATGTTCAGGCTCTTCTCGACCGGTTCGATTGCGAGCGTTGGCTTTCCGGCGATGTCCAGCGACTTGGCCTGGCTGGGCGGTGCAGACGCGGGAGGCGGTGCAGGCGCCGGGGCTGGCACCGTTTTGCTGGCCTGGAGATCCTCGACATCTACCTCGAGAGCATACACCTTATTTTTCACGTCGCGCGCATTCTTGGCATCGGGCGCGGCCATGAGGTAGAATTTCAGATTTTGGATGGCCTCCGCGTAAAGTCCGGTTTTCTCCTGGGCTACCCCCAGATTATAGTAGGCGAGGGCAAGCCAGGGGGCCGCGTTAGTCGCCGCCTCAAATTCGGCTATCGCCTTCTTGTAACCATTGCTGTCCGTGGCTTTTTGAAAGAAAGCGGTGCCGCGCACCACGCTCCTCTCGGCAGCTTCCGGGATCGAAGGCGCAGGTTTCAGACTTAGGGCGAGCTTTATGATTTTTTCACGCAAAGCGACATCGCCTGGATTTTTTTTCAATTCATCCGCATACTGCTTCAGCGTATCGTATGACGCTCCGGATTTTTTCGATGGTGCGGCAACGCTAGGTGAGATGAGGGAAACCACCATTGCGGCGATCAGCAGAGTGCGTGTCATAAAATCCATAATTCTCTCCTTACCGTACCCTTGAACACTGCGGCCTTACGCGCCCCCCCGATCGGTAGCACGAACATAAGCCGTTGATTTTCTGATTTAAAGTCTACACAATATTATACGAAAGAAAGATGAGAGTCAAGTCAAGTTTGTTCCAACCTAGGGGTGAGCGAATGCGGAGGGAAATGTCATAATCGAATGCGAACCATCGAGGCCCACCCTGATTTCCCCGAGCAATCTCCTTGGAATGAAGCAAGAAAATGCAGGGAATATCCGGCATCTAATACACAAATTTAATCTTGCGTATGATCTCTGAGTTTCATCATGATTGCCCTCATGATACTGCGTTCCATAAGAGGGCGGAATGTCTTTCGGCTTGTTTTCATGATGATAATACGCTATTATTAGCAATCATGAACATCTGCCATTCCTGCAACAAAGAACTCGTGATCGGCAGAACCATCGGGAGAAGGGATATCTGTCCCTCATGCGGAGCCGACCTTCACTGCTGCCTAAACTGTGTGTTTTACGACCGCTCCGTTTCGAAACAATGCCGTGAACCTGCAGCCGAGCTGGTGAGAGAAAAGGCACGGGCAAACTTCTGCGATTTTTTTTCGCTCAGAGAGCAAACCCCATTGAGTGGAGCGAAAGAAGCCGACCAGGCGCGCAAAAATCTCGATGATTTGTTCAAAAAATAATATGGGCCGAATTTCTCACCATGATCACATTTGACAAAAAATCACTTACGGGGATTATCATCTTCTGTGCTGTGGTTATCGGCCTGCTCTATCTCCTTTTTCCTCTCGGCCTTGCAAGATATTTCACCGATAAAAAACTGCTGATGCACATCATCCAGGAGCATCGGGCTTACGCGGCGCTCATCTTTATCGGTCTGCAGGCGCTGCAGGTGGTTGCCGCACCCGTGCCCGGTGAAGTGACCGGTTTCGTCGGCGGGATCATCTTTGGCGCCGTGTGGGGCGTCATCTATTCAACCGTCGGCCTCACCATCGGGTCCTGGCTGGCCTTTGCGCTGGCTCGCCTTGCGGGCAGGCCCCTTGTCGAAAAAGTGGTGAATCCCGAAACGATCCAACGCTACGACTACGTTATGAAGCACAAGGGGCTGTTCCTTGCGTTTCTCATGTTCCTGATACCGGGGTTTCCCAAGGATATTCTCTGTTTTGTCCTTGGGCTTGGTCACATGGGGCAGCGGGACTTTCTCGTCGTGTCCACGACGGGCAGGCTTCTAGGCACCGTACTACTGACGATAGAAGGTTCGTTCTTCCGTCAGAAGCGGTACGGCGCTTTTTTTACGGTCCTGGGCATCAGCATAGTCGTAATCCTTTTGGTGATGATCTACCGAGAGACCATCGAGCGCTGGTTCCGGCGGATCCGTGCAGCACAGAGGCTCAAGTCACGGTCCGATCGTTGCAAACCAAAAAACGGCGATGGCGGTTAGACACCTTTCCTGCTCTTGTCTCTTCTATCCTGGCGGACTGCGCTCATACGGTCCTTATACCGTTTATTGATGATGGCGCATACCTCTTCGGGCTCATCCACAACGTGCATAAGGTCGAGATCCTCGGGGTTGATATTCCCCGCAGCGAGCATCGTCTTCCGGAGCCAATCAAACAGTCCCTCCCAGTATTGTCTGCCCACGAGCACCACGGGAAAGCCCCTGATCTTCTTGGTCTGGATGAGCGTGAGCGCCTCGAACAGCTCATCCATGGTGCCGTAACCCCCCGGAAAGATCACATAGCCGACAGCATATTTCACAAACATGAGCTTGCGTACAAAAAAGTAACGGAACTCAACCCGCACGTCCTGAAACGAGTTCGGCGTTTGCTCCATGGGTAGCTCGATGTTCAGGCCCACCGAAACGCCGTTCGCGTTCTGCGCGCCCTTGTTGGCAGCCTCCATGATGCCGGGTCCGCCGCCTGAGATCACGGCAAAACCGTCCCTTGCCAGGCCCTCGGCCACCTTCAGGCACTTATTGTAGTAGGGTGACCCCGGCTTAAGCCGTGCGCTTCCGAAGACGGTCACGGCCGGGCCGAGGTTGTTCAGGGCCTCAAAGCCCTCCACGAGCTCGGCCATGATGCGGAATACACGCCAGGTATCTGATTTTGCCAAATCTTCCATGCGTTCTGTCTCCTCCCGAAACAGCCGACTAGCGATCAAAAAAAACCGAATAGTCTGCAGATTTCATTGACGGTATTCAGCACCATATCGACTCTTCGATTGTGGAAGGATCGGATCTCTCTATGTGGCCTCTGCGAGTCAATCTTCGGCAAATACACGATCTTTACATCTGCGCGTTAAGTGAGAAATATAAGGATCATCAGTTCGGGCTTATTTGTTTGCGTATTCCTCACGATATATCTGGACAAAGACCATGAGCAGCGTGACCACGACCGGTCCGAAGAGGATGCCCAAAACGCCGTAGGCCTGCAGGCCGCCCAGTAATGCGATGAAAAGGACGAATGTCGGGATTTTCGTCTTTTTGCCGATGATCAGCGGTCTCAGAAAATTGTCAGGGAGGCTGACGAGCACCAGTCCCCATACGCCGAGCAGGATGCCCTGGAGCGTCGAGCCGCCCAGATAGAGGTACAAGGCCCCCGGAATCCAGACAAGCGCCGCACCGCCGACGGGAAGCAGCGCAAGCACTGCAGCAAGAAATCCCCAGAAAATCGCATAGGGGATGTGAAACAAGAAAAAACCGATTCCGGTCATCGCACCTTGCAGCAGGGCTATGAGGAACACACCGTTGATCACCGCGCTGAAGGTATCAGAAAATTTTCGCGCCATCGCTTCTTTCTGTTTCTTGGTAAACGGGAGGAGGTCGATGACAGAGTTATAAAAAGTCTCACCGTCCCGGAAAAAAAAGAACAGGGCGATGACCATGATCGCGATATCGACAACAAGGATCAGGGTGTTCTTGAGCACACCGCCGATCTGCCCGGCAAGGCCGGAGGAGATGTCGCTGATGCTTTTTATGACCATCCCTTTGAGGTCGAGTCCCGCCAGGGCCGGAAGCTTGTCGAGGAAGGACGTTGTAAAGCGCGTCCAGAACTCGACGAGTCTCCCTGACTGTATGATCGTTGATGCCCCTTGGTACAGGTCAACGGCCTGAGACGCAAGGACGATAAGCAGGGACACCGCCGGACCGATGACGAGGAGCAGGGTCACGAACGTCATGATGCCGGCGGCCAGATTGTGCCTTCCTTTGAGGCGCGACAAGAGCCTCTTATAGATCGGGTCTAACGCGAGTGTGAGGATCGCGGCCCAGAGCAGCGGTGACAGGAAAGGTGCAACGAGCCGGGCCATCTGATAGAGTAAAAAGAGGAAGAGGCCGAAAAAAACAACGGCAAAGAGCGGAGACCGCGTAAGGAAGGATGATGGCTCTGTGCTCAAGGATGCTCCTTTCGCGCCCGTTCTTGGTAAGCACTCATGGTAGCAGCGAGTTTTATTGCCTCGAGCAGGCTTGCCGGGTCGGCGCAGCCTTTGCCGGCGATATCATAGGCGGTGCCGTGATCCACGGATGTGCGGATGATCGGGAGTCCTACTGTGACGTTGACCGCGTTGCCGAAGGCCAGCATCTTGAGCGGCGCCAGTCCCTGGTCATGGTACATGGCGACCACAATGTCGTAATAGTTGTTCCGCGCTTTATAGAACAAGGTATCGGCAGGTATAGGGTCGCTCGCATGGATGCCTTCCTCACGCGCCTTGATGACTGCGGGCAGGATTTCGTCCCACTCCTCGGACCCGAACAGCCTGCCCTCACCGGCGTGCGGGTTCAGGGCCGCCACACCGATGCGGGGTTTCTCGATGTCGAAGTAGTGCATCGCCCCGTGAGCAAGGCGAATCGTTTTCAGCACAGTGTCTTTTGTAATATGGCGGGCTACGTCCTTGAGTGCTACGTGGATTGTAGCCAGTATGACCCGTAGACCGCCGCCCACGAACAGCATCCCGTATTGCTTCGCGTTCGTAAGCTCTGCGAGCAGCTCCGTATGGCCGGCATAGTGATGGCCTGCCGCATTCATCATTTCCTTGTTGATCGGCGCCGTCACAATGGCAGCCGCATCTCCCTTCACGGCCAGCTCCACCGCCTTCTTAATGTACTCTACAACCGCCTTGCCTGATGACGCATCCGGGGCCCCCCATTTGTGGCCCATGAGTTTGACATTTTTACAGTCCAGAACGTCAAGTTTGCCCTCGGCAGGATCGGCATCTGTGATCGAGGCAATGCTGTGTACAGTGACCGAGAGATGCATTTCTTCGATGAGTTTTTTCATCACCCCTGCGTCGCCGATCACCACGGGTCTGCAGAGCGGGAATATTTCGACGCGGTCAATCACCTTGGCGATGATCTCAGGGCCTATGCCCGCAGGGTCACCCATGGTGATGGCTATCACAGGTTTTCGTTCCATAAGACTGTTTCCTTCGGCAACCGCTTTTCTGATTTTATCCGGTATAGCTCTTCAGGAGGTGTTTTCCGGGAAAATGCCGCGATCACACCAAGAACTTCCAGCTCGATTCTTTTTGACGAAAATTTCAGGGTGATCACGTCACCCGGTTTCACTTCCTTCGCGGGCTTGGCATCATGGCCGTTTAAGAGCACACGGCCATTGTCGCACATCTCTCTGGCAATGGCCCGCCGCTTGATCAGTCTGCTGGCCTTCAGGAACAGGTCTAGCCGCACATATTTATTGTATCGAAAACAAACAGGTTTGACAATAGGAATCAGGATGGCGGCCCCCGCAGGACGTGCAAAAACGATGACAGGAATCAATGATGATGACAAAACATAATCTCGTTGACCATATTGTCCGCCCCTCGCGATATTTTGTAATGACTGAGAATAGAGGATTTCGCGTCCCAGATATAGCGATCATGTGTTTTAAAATGCCGAAGCTTTTTTCGAAGTCGACCAGTTCGCATGAATTGGCCGACCTGGCTGGAGAGAGTAAACTTTTTTTCAAGGCAGAGTGGCATGGGTAAAGGGAAAAAGTTAAGTGATTATGCGCATTCCATGCATCTACTCTTTTGGATGTTATGAGTGGGGTGTCACGCATGTATGCTCGCCGCGGCCGACTCGATCCGCTTGATCGTCTTGTCCTTCCCCATCACCTCGATCACCTCAAAGATGCCCGGGCTGACTGTCCCGCCGGTAAGCGCCACACGCACAGGCTGGGCTATCTTGCCGAGCTTGATGCCTTTTTCGGCCACGATAGCATTGAAAACTTTTTCAATCTCTGGGTGCGTAAAAGGATCGACGGCCTTCAGCCGTTCTGCCAGCTCGGTGAGGAGCGGAGCAGCATCAAGCGTCAGCTGCTTTGCCCTTGCTTTCTCATTCATCGTGATCTCGTCAACGATAAAGGGAATGGCCCCGGACTTCATCTCAGCAAGCGTGTGGCTTCTCTCGGTGAGTATCTTCACGAGCTTCTTGAGCCACTCCTGGTCCGGCTCCTTTCCTGCTGCGATGATGCCGTCCTTCCTGAGCAGATCGACAAGCAGCCCGGCGAGTCTGCCGAGGTCTGCCTGCTGGATGTAGTGGTGGTTCAGCCAGAGGAGCTTCTCCGGGTTAAAGACAGACGGCGCTTTGCCTACATTCTCGAGAGAGAACTTCTCGATCAGCTCCTTGCGCGAAAATATCTCTTGGTCGCCGTGTGACCAGCCGAGACGGGCAAGGTAATTGACGAGCGCCTCGGGCAGATATCCGAGGTCGATATACTCCGTAACAGCCGTGGCGCCGTGGCGCTTGGAGAGTTTCGTCTTGTCCGGACCGAGGATCATCGGCAGGTGGGCGAACTCCGGCGGTTCGTATCCGAAAGCCTGATAGAGCTGAATCTGTCTCGGCGTATTATTCAAATGGTCATCGCCGCGGATTACGTGAGATACGTTCATGGTGACGTCGTCCACCACGACGGCGAAGTTATAGGTCGGCAGCCCGTCGGAGCGCTGGATGATGAGGTCATCGAGCTGCTGGTTCTCGAAGGTGACTGCGCCGCGGATCAGGTCGCGTACGATGGTCTGACCTTCGTCGGATGACAGAAACCGAACAGCCGGCGTTCTCCCTTCGACCGGCGTCTTGAGAGAACGGCACTTCCGGTCGTACTTTGGAGGCTTGCCCGCAGCTATGGCTGCTTTTCTCCTGGCCTCGAGCTCTTCGGGAGAGCAGTAGCAGTAATAGGCTTTGCCTTCCTTGAGCAGCTTATCCACATGCCCGCGATAGATGCCCATACGCTCGGTCTGGCGGAAGGGCCCTTCATCCCAGTCAAGGCCGAGCCACTTCATGCCGTCCAGGATGATCTTGATGGACTCGTCGGTGGACCGAGTTTGGTCAGTGTCCTCGATCCGTAAAATGAATTTACCGCCAAAATGGCGCGCGAAAAGCCAGTTAAACAGGGCAGTGCGCACACCGCCAATGTGCAGGGCGCCGGTGGGGCTTGGGGCAAAGCGAACCCGTATGTTGCTCGTGGCACTCATGGTTTAATGAGCTCCTTATGGAAGTGACTGATTGGACATAATGAGGCATTATTATAACAAATAATCGCATGAATCAAAAGCAAATTTATGGGCATCAGCTGCTCCGTATTGACGATCTAACTTATTGTTAGTTGGAATTATTTTCATGCAAATCCGAATAGGCGGCGGTTTGGGGACGGGCAAAACAACCACATAGTTGATTCAGGGCCGCCTAAAAGGGCTCATTTGACAAAGAGGAAACTCTCGGCTATGCTTTAACTAGTGTAAATTTGTAATTTGAGGCAAATTCAGGCGTATAACCGCAGAGATTGGGTGGCGCATGAGACTATAAAAATAGAAACCATTTTTTACGGAGGTGTGTCATGGATATTAAGGTTTTAACAACGGCACCGGTCGTAGAGATCGACGGAATCAAATATCATCACCACCCCAATGGCGGCGGCATGGTAGCCGAAACCGCAGAAGTGGCAGACACGGTGTATGTGGGGCCTTTTGCCAAGATCTGCGGCCACTGCAAGCTGAGCGGCGATGCCTTTGTTTTCGGGAACGCCTGGGTCTTCGACAAGGCCGAAGTTTCAGGCAGGGCTGAGATTTTTGGGAATGCGCGAGTCTTCGGGAACTCCAAAGTCACCGGCGATTCCAAGGTCTTTGGTTTTGCAAGCGTCTACGGTGACGCCATGGTCAGCGGTTTTGCCGAGGTGCGGGAGAAGGCGGAAGTAGGAGGGAATGCGAAACTCCTGGGGAATGCCAGGGTCGGCGGAGAGGCCAAGATCCTGGGCGATGCGGCTGGCGAGAAGAAGGTTGCGTAAGCTTTTTTACAGACGATATATCTCTTTATAGGACGCCCACAGTACCGAGAAGAAAATAAAAAAAGGGACGGTGTAGTGAACCGTCCCTTTTCGTTATTATACACGAATTTTCGGTGATTACACGCCGAACGGCTTTGCATAGAGAAGAATGAGCACCACGACAAGGGTGTAAATGGCCAGCGACTCGATCAGGGCCAGACCCACGATCATGGTGGTCATGATCTTACCCGATGCTTCCGGGTTGCGGGCGATACCCTCGACCGCCCTGCCGATGCCGAGGCCCATGCCGATGCCGGTGCCGAGGGCCGCGATGCCGATGCCGATGGCAGAGGCCGCTGCGACGGTGCCGAAGAACGAGAGCTTGCCCGCCTCGGGAGCCGCTGCAGCTTCAGCCGCGAATGCGGCGGACGCCATCAGCATCAAACCGAAAACCAGGATCATGATTGCAGTAAACTTTTTCATTGGTTCGCCTCCTTTCTTAAAAAGTGAAAATCCTGTCCGGAATCGTGCCGGGGCGTTACCTCCCGAGGACTCCTTCCACTGGAAGGAACTGCGGTCCCCGGGGTCATATGCTTAGTGGTGCTCGCCTCCTATGTGAGCTTCCTCGATGGAGCCTGACAGGTACAGCATGGTTAGGAGCGTGAAAACGCCGGCCTGCACGAAGGAAACAAGCAAGCCCAATCCGAGAATGGGGACCGGGGCGATATAAGGCGCAAGCAGCGCCAGCACGAGCAGCAGCTTATGCTTCGCCACCATGTTGCCGAAGAGACGAAAGGAAAGGGACATCACCCTGGCCAAGTGGCTGATGACCTCGATGATGAACATAATCGGAGCAAGCGCCCACATGGGGCCGAAGAAGTGCTTGATGTACCCGATGCCGTGCCGCTTGATGCCGATGTAGTGCGTCGCTGTGAATGAGCAGAGCGCTAGGGCGAGGGTCGTATTCAGATTTGCCGTGGGAGAGTCGAACCCGGGGATCAGGCCGAGAAGATTGCAGACAAGGATGAAGAGGAAGAGACCTGCAATGAGCGTGAAATAATGCTTCCCTTCCGGACCCATGATTTCTTCGATGTAGTTCTCAAGCCCTCCAACAATGACCTCAAAGAAATTTTGGAACCCGGTGGGAGCAGTCTTCTTGAGCGAAAAGC
>JBLMWN010000074.1:0-3638 GCA_050257255.1 Betaproteobacteria bacterium
AACTTGCCCTCGAGCAATCCCTCTTCCCGGTTCCGCTGGACCCTGACGGCAAGCGTGCTCCCGGGGTCCGTGAGAAGAATAATTTTTGCAGTGCCGGGAAGTGCGGCCTGGACCTTTCCCACCACGCCGGAAGACGCAATGACCGCCATGTTCTTCTGGACACCGTCGTTGGAACCTTTGTTGATCGTGATCGTGCTCGAGGCGGGGGACAACTCTTTGCCGATGACTTCAACCATGATCGATGACGGCGGTTGAAGTTTCTTGAAGTTCAAAGCGTCCCGCAGCCGCTCATTCTCGAGAAGTAATTCATTCGTGATCGAATTCTCGGTCTTCAGCCGATCGATCTCTTCCCTGAGCCGCTGGTTCTCGTGTTCTGTGCCCGCGAGAAACACATACCCTCTGCCGACGGTCACTATGGCGTTGAACGGCCATGTGATGATGCGCTCAAAGACACCGGACACGGCCAGGACAGGCTTCTCCAGGAACGGAAACCGTCCGCTCTTCACTTGGATGGTGACAAACCAGAATAGGACCATGAAGAGGAAGAGAATAAGAAGAAATTTTCTGTGCTTTACAATAAACCCGTTCATCCCGCAGGCCGTTTCGCCATTACCCCGTTAAAGATCGTCCGGCGCGATCCAGTCGGCGCCGCAGAGATGTTCGCCAAAATATTTCATGTTGTCAATCGGCATGTTCCTTCCCTCGGGGATTACATCATGACTTTTTTCAGGATCTCTTCGTCATCGAGGACCTTACCCGCCCCGAGCGCCACGCAGGTGAGCGGGTCCTCGGCGATGATGATCGGGAGCGACGTCTCTTCGCGCAAAAAGACATCCATGCCTTTGAGCAAGGCACCTCCGCCCGCGAGCACGATCCCCTTGTCCACGATATCGGCCGAGAGCTCCGGCGGGGTGTTTTCGAGGGCCAGCTTGATGCCATTCAGGATCTGGCTGACCGGTTCCGAGAGAGCCTCGCGCACTTCGTCGTCGTCGAGGATCAGCGTTTTGGGAATGCCGGAGACGAGGTCGCGTCCCTTGATCTCCATGGTCAACCGTGAACTGTCCGACTTGTAGGCCGAGCCGAGCTCCATCTTGATCGATTCGGCCATCATTTCGCCGATGAGGAGGTTGTATTTCCGCTTGATGTAGTTGATGATGGCTTCATCCATCTTGTCGCCGCCCACACGAATGGCCTTGCTATACACCACGCCGTCCATAGAGATGACGGCGATGTCCGTCGTACCGCCGCCGATGTCCACGATCATATTGCCCGAGGGTTCCGAGATCGGCAGGCCCGTCCCGATGGCCGCGGCCACGGGCTCCTCAATAAGATAGACATCACGGCCGCCCGAGGAGATGGCCGCATCCTTGACGGCGCGCTGCTCCACCTGGGTGATCCCCGAGGGAACGCCGATGACGATGCGCGGGCGCATGAAAGATTTCCGGTTGTGCACGCGCTGGATAAAGTACTTGAGCATCTCGCCGGTAAAGTCGAAGTCGGATATGACACCGTCCTTGATGGGGCGGATCGTCTTGACATCGCCGGGGGTCCGGCCGAGCATGCGCTTCGCTTCGGAACCAACGGCGAGCACCTTCCCGGTCTTTTGCGATATGGCGACGACCGAGGGCTCGTTACACATGATCCCCTTACCCTTGACGTACACAAGGGTATTCGCCGTACCGAGGTCGATGGCCATGTCGTTCGAGAACCAGCCCATGATAGAATTAATGAACATTGTCAGTAAAAACTCCTTTCAAAAAACTGATTGTATGCGGGTCGTGCGGGCAAGTCGTTCTCCTGTCTACACTATTCATGCGGTTGTGAGCCCTGCGGCCCCGATGTCTCAACCGGGGCAGAGGGTTCGGGCTGATGCACCGGCGCCTCCCGTGCCTGCTCCGCGAGTGGGGCGTCCTGGATGATCACGGTCCGCGCCAGCAGGTCGCCGATGCGCATGCCCCGCTCATCGCCGATCGCGGCCAGACATTCCACACCCACGGCGATGGGGCCGAGAACCCAACCCGCGTAGGGAATCAGGAAGAGCAGATAAGCGGCGGCGAAGGTCACATTTCTGATGATGGACTCCCGGTAGGTCACCGTCCCGGAACCTTCGGAGGCTGCCACGCGGAGGCCGATCAGTTTTTTCCCGATGCTCCGGCGGTCGAACAGACCGTCGCGGATAAGGATATATCCCGCGGCGGCCAGGAACCCGAGTATATCCGGCAGCCTTACCAGACCGACGATGAGCAGAAAATCAACAAATCCCGCAACCGCTCTGGTTGTAAGGTCCGCCCGTTGCAAGAGGCCTCCTCATCCATAATCACCTCATACTATCAGAATGACATCGCCATTTCAAGCGCAAAAAAGGCGACCGTGCAGCCTTACCGCGGGCACAGGAAGAGACCCGCTGCGGAAGACTCGGCATCAGAGAAACACACGCGGGCGAATCGCACGGATGCGAAAATACTCAAGCAACGGCGGCTGCACAACGTGGAGTCGCAAAACTAACGCTGTCCCCGCAAGGCCAGGCCCGTATTTTTAATGACGGCGAACAGATGCCCAAGACAGTATAAAGCCGTCAAAACACCAACCGAAGTAACTTCCTAATATAAAAATGAATTAGAGCTTTTTTTTTCTTAATAGTGTATAATAACAAATCTGATTTTTCGGTACGAGAAGAGTAGATTCACTCTGCGCATGCGCACGAATCCGCCCCTCTCGGGAAACATTCTGCAGTTCAGACACTACAAACCTATGAGGAAAGAAGGAGATACACATGCTTGAAAAACAATCGGCGGGCGACAATATTTTGTCCTACTGCACCAAGTGCAAACTGGGCCTGGACCATGTTATTGTGGCCGTGAACGGGGAAGAGATCGTCAAGGTAAAATGCAAGACCTGTGGCAGCTCGCACAAGTTCAGGGATCCCGCTGACGTGAAAAAGCCGCGGACCGTCAAGAAGAAAGAGGACGCAGTGAAAGCAGCCGAGAACCTCTGGGAAAGCTGTCTGGCAGCAGCAAAGGGGAAAGAGCGCACCTACGACATGGGAGGCAAGTATCGTATCGGCGATGTCGTGCTCCACAATACCTTCGGAAAAGGGGTTGTGCGGAAAATCTATTTCAACAAATGCGATGTGCTTTTTAAGGACAAAGAGCGCCTGATGGCATCGTCGAACTGACGCCAACCTGCATTACCATTGAGTCACGGAGAAAAATAAATACCGATTCAAAGTCCAAAGTTCAAATGAAGGACAAAGGGCAGATGCTGGAACTGAGCAATTGCCTTTTGTTTTTTGGAACGTAGTTTAAAATTTGAAGTTTGGATTTTGAACTTCCTCCGTGCCTCACTGTCTCCGTGGTTATCCTTCGACCCGTAATGCACAAATCCAAAATCCTCATTACCTGCCCCAAGGGCATTCCTGCCATTCTCGAACAAGAACTTGTTTCATTCGGTTTCACGGTGCTGACAAAACACATTGCCGGTGTAGAAACCGAAGGCACGCTGGAGGATACCCAGCGATTGAACATGCTCGTCCGCACAGGACACCGCGTGCTTTTTCTTCTCGAGGAGTTCACGGCAAAGAATGCTGATGATCTGTACAACAAGGCGTCTGCAATAAACTGGGAATGTAAGCTTCCCAG